>JAGUYV010000436.1 GCA_020061125.1 bacterium
CAGCGCGAACGCAAGCGCGGGCAGGAGCGCGCGCGGCCCATGGAGAAAGCGCCCGGGAATTTTCATGTCAGTGGTTGCGGCCATGGCCTGCCTGGAGTCCTTTTTGAGGATCATGCGCGCGGCTGTGCGCGGCCTTACATGCGTGCGTTGCGCCTGTTTCATTGTAACTTCCGGCAGGGGCTGGGGCAATGCGGGAAACGGCTGAAAATTTGCAAACTTTGTGGACAATTTCACATTGACGCCACATATTAATGAAGGTATAATCGGGTCTTGTGCCGGCCCGCGTTTGGCGCGGGATCCGCAGCGCGCAACGCGCTTGTCCGGCAATAGCGCAAGGTGACAGAGCTTGTATCCAACCGCTGAAAAGAGACGGATTCATATACTTGCGAAGGGGGGGAGTGAACACTGCCTGAAGTTTTGCGTGGGTTCATGAACCCCGCAGTATGATTTTCCGTTTGTGCAATTCAAAAAATTTTCTGTATAGAGGAGGCGTTAATGAGGTTAATTCCAATCCCCAAGCATGCCGACCCGGTGAAACTGGGCGCGGACTGGAAAGTGGCGGAAGCCTGCGAGCCGAACATGAAGAAGGCCGCGGAGCTTGCCGACGAACTGGGCATCCTTGATGAGGAACTGCTGCCGTTCGGGCACCACATCGCAAAGATTGACTACGAGAAGTGCTTCGCCCGCAACCAGAAGAAAACCAACGGCAAGTACATCGAAGTCACGGCCATCACCCCGACCCCGCTGGGCGAGGGCAAAACCACCACCACCATGGGCCTGGTCCCGGGTCTGGCGCACCGCCTGTACCCGCAGGGCAAGACGGTCACCGGCGCGATTCGCCAGCCGTCGGGCGGCCCGACCTTCAACATCAAGGGTTCCGCGGCCGGCGGCGGCCTGTCCCAGTGCATTCCGCTCACCCCGTTCTCCCTGGGACTCACCGGCGACATTGACAACATCAACAACGCGCACAACCTGGCCATGGTCGCCCTGACCAGCCGCATGCAGCACGAGTTCAACTACGACGACAAGATGCTCAAGTCCAAGGGCCTCAAGCGCCTGGACATTGACCCGAACGCGGTCGAAATGAAGTGGATCATTGACTTCTGCGCGCAGGCGCTGCGCGAGATCATCATCGGCATCGGCACCAAGATGGACGGCTTCATGATGAAGTCCGGCTTCGCCATCTCCGTGTCCTCCGAAATCATGGCCATCCTGGCCGTGACCACGAGCCTCAAAGACCTGCGCGAGCGCATGGGCAAGATCGTGGTGGCCTACAGCAAGCAGGGCAAGCCCGTGACCACCGAGGACCTCGAGGTGGCCGGCGCCATGACCGCCTGGATGGTCAAGGCGTTCAACCCGAACCTCATGCAGTCCATCGAAGGCCAGCCTGTGTTCGTGCACGCCGGCCCGTTCGCCAACATCGCCGTGGGCCAGAGCTCTATCGTGGCCGACAAGATCGCCCTCAAGCTGGCCGACTACCATGTGACCGAATCCGGATTCGGCGCGGACATCGGCTTCGAGAAGTTCTGGAACATCAAGTGCCGCTTCTCGGGCCTGACCCCGCATGTGTCCGTGCTCGTGGCCACGATTCGCGCCCTCAAATCCCACGGCGGCGGCCCCCCGGTGCCCCCGGGCAAGCCCCTGGCCGAAGAGTACCGCAAAGAGAACCTCAAGCTGGTCGAGGCCGGCCTGCCCAACCTGCTGCGCCACATCCAGACCATCAAGAAGGCCGGCATCAGCCCGGTGGTCTGCGTGAACAGCTTCTACACGGACACCAAGAAAGAAATTGACATCGTGCGCAAGGCCGCGGAAAAGGCCGGCGCGCGCTGCGCCGTGTCCACCCACTGGCAGCACGGCGGCAAGGGCGCTCTGGAAATCGCCGACGCCGTCATTGACGCCGCCAACGACAAGCCCAAATTCAAGTTCCTGTACCCGGATTCCACCCCGCTGCGCAAGCGCATCGAAATCATCGCCAAGGAAGTGTACGGCGCTTCCGGCGTGTCCTACAGCGCAGAGGCCGAACGCAAGGCCAAGCTGTATGAAGCCGAACCCAAGTACAGCAAGTTCGCCACCTGCATGGTCAAGACCCACCTGTCCACCACGCACGACCCCAACATCAAGGGCGCGCCCACCGGCTTCACCCTGCCGGTCAGCGACATCCTGCTGTTCGGCGGCGCGCAGTTCATCGTGCCCGTGGCCGGCGGCATCAAGCTCATGCCCGGCACCGCTTCCGACCCGGCGTACCGCCGCGTGGATGTGGATCCCAAGTCCGGCAAAGTCGTGGGCCTGTTCTGATTTCCGTCCGCATCACGCAGTGGCCGCCGCTGCTTCATTGCAATTCCAAAGCCCCCTCGCAAGAGGGGGCTTTTTCAATGCGGATTCGTCAATCGAAGCGAAAGATTTGACGAATCCTGCAATCGCAATAAGGCACGATTCGCTGTGTTACCGGCTCATTTTTTTGTTCATGAACCGCAGTTCTATTCACTGCAAAAATGCGCTTGCTGCCTTGCGTCTCATGCCTTGTTGCGATTGCCACCCCAATTCAACGGCGAATTTGGGTTCAATGCGCCGCGCCCATTCCTTGCCGGTCCGTTGCGCGCTATAATCAGTCCCAGCCATGGATAACCCGGCCCGAACAAACGAAATGCGCACGCCCGGCGCCGCCTGGCTGGTGATCACGGGCGCGATTCTGGCTGCGCTGCTCACCGCGGCCGTTCGTGTTTGCCCGCCCTTCGAGGGCGACGCTTACGAGTACGCGGAAATCGCCCTGCACTGGGTCGAGCACGGAACTCTCACCGAGCGCCATCTGCGCAATTTCAATGTAACGGACCTCGCGCCCGTTCACCCCGCCGCGCAGCGCGCCAATTATTACACGGCTCTGGTTGCGCCCTTTGCCGCGGTTTTCAAAGACTCGCCCTGGACCGTGTTTTTCCCCGGCCTGCTCGGATACCTGTTCGCGGCATGGGCGGCATACGCCGCGGGCCGGCGCCTGCTCGGCGAAGCCGCGGCGTGGTGGGCGGCCCTGCTGGTGCTGCTGCACCCGCGGTTTCTGTATCTCACTGCGC
>JAGUYV010000376.1 GCA_020061125.1 bacterium
GCGGATCCGGCGCGCCGGTCACGGGCCGGCCCACAACGATGTACGACGCGCCGCGGGCAAACGCCTCGCGAGGCGTGAGCACCCGCTTCTGATCCGCAACATCGCCGCCCGCGGGCCGGATCCCGGGCGTGACGATTAGAAAATCGTCTCCGAAATGTTCCCGCAGCAGCGGAAGCTCCAGGCCAGAGGCCACCACGCCGTCCAGGCCCGAGGCTCTGGCCCGCTGCGCCAGGTCCGGCACCAGGAACGGGATGGAGCGCGGGATGTGCAGTTCCGTGCGCAGGGTTTCCTCGTCCAGGCTGGTGAGAATGGTCACGCCCAAAAGTTTTACCTCACCACCGGCCTGGTCCGCGCCCCGGCGCGCAGCCTGCATCATGGCCGCGCCGCCCAGAGCATGCACCGTGGCCAGGGCAACGCCCTTGCGCGCCACGCTCGCCGCCGCGCCCTGAACCGTGTTCGGGATGTCGAACAGCTTGAGATCCAGAAACACCTTCTTGCCCATGGCGCGCAGATCTTCGAGCACGGCGTCCCCGGCGGCGATGTACAACTCCAGCCCGACTTTGTAGAACACGCCGTCATCGCCCACGGCTTCCACCATGCGCAAAGCCTGGTCCCTTGTGGGCGCATCCAATGCAATAATTACACGCTCACGCATGTCCGGCATGCCGTATACCCCCTGCCTGGGGTTTCATTGTATCATCTCAAGGCATTTGAATCAACTTTTAATAATAAAAAAGTATTTATACAAATTAATAGTTTGAATGCCCTTAAAAACAGGACTATAGCGGCCGGTTAAGTCACTCGAGGGCTGGAAAAGCCCCCTGGATTCCAGCAAATCACATGATCGAGCGCCTTTGTTGTTCGTTCGGGCGCAATCATGTTTTTGCGCGTCCCGGTTTGAAATCCGGCGCGCAGGTTTATAATTACTGTCGAGATTACTGTCGAGGCGCATTGGCCATGGGTGATGTGACGAGGTGTCCGAAGTGCTGCTCGGTGGTGCGGAGCGAGGCCGCGCACTGTCCCATGTGCGGCGCGGACATTCCGCCGCAACGCCAGTTCGGGCTGCTCGGCGTGTCCGGCCCTCAACCGTGCGGAGCGCCCGTGCCGCCTCCGCCCGCGCCCCCGAAACAACGGGCCGGCGCCCGCATTCCCGCGGTGTTCGCCATCGGCTGCCTGGCTCTGGCCGTGGTTCTGGCCGCCTGGACCCTGAACATGGCGGGAAAAATCATACGCCGCCCGGAAACCATCGTGAACAAGATTGTGGACAAGGGCGCGCGGGACACGGCCGAGAGGTTCTTCAAGCGCCTGGACGCGGGCGACATTGAGGCGGCATGGGGCATGGGTGACAGCGCCATGCACAGCGGAACCACCCTGCGCGAGTTCCGCCAGTACGCGTTCGCCCTGCAAGCCCAATACGGACCGCGCGTGCGACCGGTCATCAAGAGCGTCAAGATAGACAAGAAATCACTCAACGGCAAATCATCCACATTGTACACACTGGTGTTTGAAACCGAATTCCGAAAGGGAACTGCGCGCGAAACGCTCGTGATCGCAAAACGGGACCGCGAATACGAGGTGCATGCGTACAACGGCCCGGCGGTCGGCATGGCGCGGCGCACACCTCAAAAACCCGGCGGCCGCGACACAACGCCGTCCCTGCGCGCCCCTGCAACGCCCCTGGACTCGGAATCCGCACAAGCTCTGGCCGCGCGGTTTCTCGACGCCATGAACACGGGCGCAGCTGCGGCCTGGGACATGACTGGCGGCTCTTTCCGCGGCGTCATGGACCGCACCGCCTTCAACAAGCTCGTCAAAGACATCAAAGCCGCGCACGGCAAGCGCCTCGAACACAGCGCCGTGGGATTCAATTCCACTTCGGTTTTCGCCAATGGACAGGCCAGAATCACCATCACCGTGACCTTCAGCAGCCGGTTTGAAAAAGGCGGCGCTTTGGAGGAGGTCACTCTGGAACAGACCGCGGATGGCCCGGCCGTGGCGTTCTACAGCATCGCGTCCGAGGCCGTTGAAATGCCGGACATAAGGCCCCCGGATCCGTTCGAGAATGATGAACCCGCGCCCGAACCCGGTATGGAGCAGCCGCAAATCGAGCCGGGCCGCGGACTGGAAATCTGAACCGGGCCTCAAGCAATCCCATTAAATTTTGAACGAAACAACAGCGGGGATCATTCTTCCCAGAACTCGCCGTCCTGATCCTGAAAAATCTTCTTTTCAAGGCATTTATCGAAGATTTCCCGGTGCAGCTTGCGTTTCATCTCCAGAATCAGATCGGTTTGATCGATAATCGCGGGCTTTTCGAGGTTTGCGGATTTGGATTTGACCGTGGTTTTGGATTTCGGTGCTGTGGGAATCCCGGTTGTTTTACAGGCTTTTTTCTGGACTGGAGCAGTTTCCGCGAGTTGCGCGGCGTGTGCAGCCGCGGCACTGGATTTCGCCCCACCGTTTGCGCCGGGTGCATGCGTCTGGCTTTTGGCGGCTTTGGCTGTCACAGGCGTTTTGCCCGCGGATTTGCCGCAGGATTTTCCGTTGCCCGAGGCCGCGCCGCGCACCGGCGCCGCGGCTTTCGCGGGTTGCGTTTTTTCCGCTTTTTTCGGGGCAGTTTTCTTGGCCATAATCCCTCTTTGGCGCGCAAACCGCGCGATTTCATTGCGGTATCGTAACAGTTGTGTTTGCAATGTTATAGCAGAAAGTTAAGGTTCATGCAAGAAATACTGTATAAAAAACATACGCAAATATTGAAAGCATGTTTTCTCATCCACTGTATCCTCGCACAGCGCTGTGGATTTTTCCGCCAAGTCTTGATCTGCGCCAGAAACGCACATTCACGAAAACCCGGTTTTTCTCCTTGGACAATTCCCCATTATCAATTACAATGTATCAATGTGCGGCATTCATGAAAATACATTTCCACATAATAACCTCACCGGCAAGCCCAGCGTGGAATCCATTGAAGTGGCGCCGGGCATTGTTGTGGACATGGACGAGAACAACTCCGTCGCTGGAATTGACATTGACAACGCGAGCAAGAAACTGGCCCTGGACCAGGTGGAGATTGAAAGCCTGCCCGCGAAAATTCTGCTGCATACTTAATTTTGATTGCATTTTACACTTCGGCCGGATATGATGCGAACACACGGTTTCCTGGTTTCATTCACCGACAAAAGCGCTTCCCGGCATTGGTATTTCGAGACACAATTTCTGGCAATTTTCATATCAACTATTATTAACTTTGTTAAACTTAAATTACTAAAAGATACTATGACATGTATTTTCATTTCTATGTCTTGTCTTGACACGCGAGACACATCCGAATCACTTGCCGCTGTTCGGCGGAACATTGCGGGAACGGCGGCTGCTGCTGCTGTTTAAGAAATTTGCACCCCGGCGCGACGCGCCCTCGGGAAAAGGAGCATGACATGATTCAACAGACCAGACACCCCATCGGCATTACGGATGTAACCCTGCGCGACGGGCACCAGTCCCTAATGGCCACGCGCCTTCGCATGGAGCATATTCTCCCCGTGCTCGAAAAAATGGATAAAGTGGGGTTTCACTCTCTCGAGGTCTGGGGCGGGGCCACTTTCGACTCGTGCATGCGGTTTCTGAATGAGGACCCGTGGGAACGCCTGCGCATCATCCGTAAGCACTGTCCCAACACCAAGCTGCAAATGCTGCTGCGCGGACAGAATGTGGTGGGCTACCGCAACTATGCCGACGATGTGGTGGACGCATTCGTGGAAAAAGGCTCCGAGTACGGCATGGACATCTGGCGCATTTTCGACGCGCTCAACGACACCCGCAACATGCGCCGCTCGTTTCTGGCGGTGAAAAAAGCGGGCAAGCACGCCCAGGGCACCATCTCCTACACCACCAGCCCGGTGCACACCATCGAGAAATTCACGGCTCTGGCGCGCGAACTCGCGGACCTCGGCTCGGACTCCATCTGCATCAAGGACATGGCAGGGCAGATTTTCCCAAGAGATGTATTCGACCTGGTCAAGGCCATCAAGGACGCGCTGCCGGACATGCCGGTGCAGATTCACAGCCATTCGTTCAGCGGCATGGCGCCTGTGGCGTACTACGCCGCGGCCGAGGCCGGCGCGGATGTGGTGGACTGCTCATTCTCGGCCCTCGGGTGGGGCACCTCCCTGCCGCCCACCGAGAGCATCATCGGCGCGTTCAAAGGCACGCCCTTCGACACGGGCATTGACATCGCAGGCCTACAGGAACTCACGGACTATTTCGACGACATGGTCATCGAGTACAAGGACATCATTCAGGCCAAAAGCCTGCGCATTGACCCACGCATTCTCATGCACCAGATTCCGGGCGGCATGTTCAGCAACATGTTGAGCCAGCTCAAGGAAATGGGCGCCAGCGACAGGCTGGACGAGGTTCTTAAGGAAGTTCCGCGCGTACGCGAGGATCTCGGCTATCCGCCGCTGGTCACGCCCACAAGCCAGATCGTTGGCACGCAGGCCACCATGAACATCATCATGGGCGGCCGCTACAAGAACATCATCAAGGAAGTCGTGAATTATCTCAAAGGCATGTACGGCCGTCCGCCGGGAGAGGTCAACCCCGAGGTGCTGGAACTGGCGCTCAAGGGCGAAAAGCCCATTGACTGCCGCCCGGCGGACATGATCGAGCCGGAACTGGAAAAGAACCGGGCCGAGGCCGAGGCCAAAGGCGCGCGGCCCGGCGACATGGACGATCTCATCGCCTACACCCTGTTCCCGCAGGTGGCACCGGATTTCTTCAAAAAACGCGAGCAGCAGAGCAAAGAGGCCGAACATGCGCAGGTCGTCGCCGCGGCCGTGGGCGCATATCAGAACGCGCTGCACAAGAGCGCGGCGCGGCGCGCGGCCAACGGAACAGCCGCGGCGGTGGCCGCTTCGCCCTGGGCCACTGCCGGACGCATGCAGAACATGGGCATGGCGTAAGCGCACAGCCTTATCCGGACTTGACTCAAGCACGGAAGAGCCTGCGGATCATTTCATTGCGTTCGCTTCCCCAATCGCATGGAATCAATGGAATGTTTTGCTTTTTGCTTGTTTTGAAGCGCAATGCAAGGTCTCAATGCGTCTCCAAAAGAGTGCTATAATGGACATATGGACAACACGGTTTTAGCAGCGATTGTGATTGCCGTCGCGAGCACGGCGGCCATTCTGCTGTCGCGCCAGCGCGTCAAGCTGCTGGACATCGGCGACGCGGAACTCGACAGGCTGCTTGATGCGCCCGCCGGATCTCTGGATTCCATGGAGCAAGGCGTGCCGGTGATTTACAATCTCTCGCCCACGCAGCTTGACCGCATACGAACACGGCCGGATGTGCAGCTTGTAGACATCCGCCAGCCGTTCGAGCATTCGCAGTTGCCGCCCATTCCCGGTGCGTCGCTGATTCCGCTGATGCGGCTCCGGTCGCGCACGCGCGAACTTGAACCCGAAAGCAATACCGTGGCCCTGTGCTTGAGCGGACACCGCAGCGTAACCGCTGGCCGCACCCTGGCCCGCAACGGATTCAGGAAAGTCTTTCACCTCAAAGGCGGCATGGCGGCCTGGGCGCGGCACGCCGCGCGGGAGGATTCGATTTGAACAGTACGGTTCCTCGAGAAAACAAACGCACGGCGGCGGCGGCTTTGCTGTGTCTGGCAATGCTGCTGTGCGCAGGGTGCCGCGGGGTTGCTCCATCCGCGGCGGAAGATGTGACGCCGCAGCGCATGCAGGAACTGGTCCGTCAGCACGATGCCGTGATCCTGGATGTGCGCGACCCCGCTGAATTCCAGGCCCTACCGCCTGCGCCCGGCGCTTTGAACATTCCCCTGGGGCAGCTTGAATCAAAACTCGATTCACTCGACAGGGACAAACACTTCGTGCTTGCATGCCGCACCGGAAACCGCAGCGCACAGGCCGCACGCATAATGCGTAACAAAGGTTTCACGAACCTTTACAATCTTGAAGGCGGCATGCAGAACTACTGGAAGCAGATGGCGCAATAACCAGCGATTCGGGCAGACTTTCAACAGTGGGGCTGTTGAAAAAAACCGTCTCCCGTCTCCCGTCTCCCGTCTCCCGTCTCCCGTCTCCCGTCTCCCGTCTCCCGTCTCCCGTCTCCCGTCTCCCGTCTCCCGTCTCCCGTCTCC
>JAGUYV010000031.1 GCA_020061125.1 bacterium
GCCCGAGGGCGGCATCCCCGCCACCCTGGCCAAAGCCGTGTACATGGGCCACGCCGTGGAATACACCGTGGAGGCCGCGGGCGCGGCCGTGACCGTGGCCCAGCCAAACCCCATGGCGCGCGGCGTTCTGTCCCAGGGAACGCGCGTGGGCCTGCACCTCGAACCGGCGTCCCTGCACATCCTTCCCCCGGAATAACCGCTCGCCCCTGTCTGTAATCTCCGCAATGCGCCATTATACTGTCAGTGAACGGCGGATGTGCTATAATTCCTAGTTGTGAAAAAAGGTGGGAAATCCATGATTAAAACACGAATCCAATCAACCCTGTTCGCGACCCTGATTCTGGGGCTGGCGCTGGCCACGGGATGCTCGGCGTCCAACGCAAAACCGGCCAAGGCCCAGACCAAACCCAGGGAGGCCATCACCAAGGCGCTGGACGCGAAAAAGCCCGTGATGCTGTTCTTCTACGCAGAACGCATCAAGGACAGCAAAAAGTCCATGGACAAGGTCAAGAAAGCCGCCGCCGAAAACAAGGCCGTGTTCGTGCCGGTCGAGGCCGAGGAAGATGCGGACCTGCGCTACGATTACGCCATCGAGTTCGTGCCCACGGTGGTAGTGCTCAAACCCGGCGTGGGCGTGTCCGATGTGTTCGTGCGAGACCTGCCTGCCGCGGACAAGCTCGGCCGCACGCTCAAGAAAGACTTCAAGCTCACCGGCCGCATGAACGACATTAACGCGGCGATTAAGAGCAAGAAGCCCGTGCTGCTGTTCTTCATGGCCGACTGGTGCGGCTACTGCCAGCGCGTGCAGCCGGAGGTCGAGGCCTTCAAGCGCGACTTCGGCGACCAGGTGCATGTCATCACCGTGGATCTGGACACCCTCGCGCGCGGCGATGTTATTGACTTCGTGTACGCGGTGGAAGGCGTGCCCGTGCTTGTGGCGCTCAAGAACAACGGCGCCGTGCACCGCCGCATGGGCTACGGCGGCGACGCCTACAAGATGTTCAAGGATGCATTCTCCGAACTCGGGGTCAAGGAAAAGAAGACCGCCGGCAAGAAATCATGACCGATCTGATCGAAGCCGCAGCAGCCCTCATCCGCGAGTCCCGCATGACCGTGTGCCTCTCGGGCGCGGGCATCAGCGTGCCTTCGGGCATCCCGGATTTCCGCAGCCCGGGTTCCGGGCTGTGGGAAAAAGTGGATGTGCTCGAGGTCGCCACCATAGACGGCTTCACCCGCGACCCCTCGAAATTTTTCAAGTTCATGGCCCCGGTAGCCGAAAGCCTGGCCGCGGCCAAACCCAACCCCGCGCACATCGCCCTCGCGGACATGGAGAAACGCGGCCTGCTGCGCTCGGTCATCACGCAGAACATTGACACCCTGCACCAGCAGGCCGGAAGCGCCACGGTGTACGAACTGCACGGCAACACGCGCTCCGGGCGCTGCATGAACTGCCTTGCGGTGTATTCGGCCCAGGACATGCCGGACCGCGCCCCCGACGAGGTGCCCTACTGCCGCTGCGGCGGCGTGATCAAGCCCGATGTGGTGCTGTTCGGCGAATCCCTGCCCTTCGAGGCCCTGGCCAGGGCGCAGCGCGACGCCGCGGCGTGCGATGTGATGCTCGTGGCCGGGTCCTCCCTCACCGTGGCGCCCGCGTCCATGCTCCCGCAGATCGCGTTCCAGAACGGCGCGCAGATCATCATCGTCAATCTCATGGAAACCTACATGGACCACCGCGCCGCCGTGGTCCTGCGGCAGAGCGTGGACACCGCCCTGCCCGCCATCGCGGCAAAGCTCTGACCCGTTCGCCCTATGCCTATGGCACAGACTAAAAAACGCATCCTCATCGTGGACGACGATCCCGACCTGTGCGACATGTTGAGCAAGTATCTGCAGGTCCACGGCTACGACACCGACTCCGCGCACTCGGGCGAGCAGGCCCTCAAGAAAACCCCGCGCAAGGATTACGATCTCATCGTCCTCGACATCATGATGCCCGGCATAGACGGCTACGAGGTCTGCCACCGCCTCAAGATGCGCCGCCGCTTCAACCACATCCCCATCCTCATGCTCTCGGCCAAGGATACAGAGCAGGACAAAATCGTGGGCCTGCAGACCGGCGCCGACGCCTACATCTTCAAGCCTTTCGAGGCCCCGGCCCTGCTCCAGGCCATCGAGGAAACCATGGAGCGCGTGAACCGCAAGCGCTCCGAACTCGGCATTCAGCACGAAATCTCGTTCCGGTTCTTGAGCCGGTTCTCCTACCTCGAAAAAGTCAACGAACTCGTGAGCCAGCTTTTTACGCGCACCCCGTTGAGCGCCGACGAAATCTGGGAACTCAAGCTTGCCCTGCACGAGATCGGCATCAACGCCATCGAGCACGGCAACAAGATGGATCCGGAAAAAGCCGTGAGCGTGCGCTGCGCGTTCTTCGAGGATAAAATCGAGTTTCTGATCGAGGACGAGGGCGAAGGCTTCAGCCCTGACGCCGTGCCCGACCCCACGCGCGACGACGCCCTACAGCGCGAGCGAGGCCGCGGCATCTACCTGGTCACCCAGGTCGTGGACCGCATCGAGTATGTGGACAAAGGCTCCCGCGTGCGCCTCACCAAAATGTTCAGCACACACGCCCGGCTCAAAAAGTGCAAACAGCCAAGACCCGAGTGACCGCCCGCAGCCGGAGGCGCGCCCCGTGGATTTTAAACAAGCGGTTTCCCGCAACCTGTCACTGAAAACCGAGATCGGCGCAGGAGGGCGCGTAGCCTCCGGACTGTTCAACCGCCGGGTGTTCAACCGCCGCAACTTCCGCCTGGATGGCGGGTCCTCGCAGGATGTCATCCACGAACGCCAGTTGCGCATCGGCCCCATCTGCGTCACGCATCGAAGCCGCAACCCCAGCCTGTTCAGCGGAGACCCGCACGAGATCGGCGTGTCCCTGTTCCAGATCATCGGCGTGTATTCGAACGACAGGGATTTTCTCATCAAGGCCAAGGCCGGGGTGAACGCGGGCGTGCTGCGCACGGCGCTCGGGCTTACGCCCGCGCGCGCGCTGGCCCAGGCCGTGGATCTTGATGTGCTTGCGCGCGCGGGCTTCCGCCTCAATGTCTCGCGCTTGATCAGCGACCTTCAGCGGGACGATGAGCGGGAGCCCGTTCTCGAAGACGCGAACGGCGAAGACCTGGATTTCAGCTAGCCGGCGGCCATGACCTGGCCGGCCAGCGTGCGGGCCAGCTCATGTGCCGTGTCCATTGCATCCTCACTCAAGTTCCGAGGAACCGTGCAGCCCGACACCACAAACTTCCCGGACACATGGAATTTCACATACTTCTGCATGCGGTCAAAGATTTGTTTTGGCGTCTTTGTTTGCGGCTCGATGGGGCCATCACAGGTGATGAGCAGCGCGGCATGCCTGCCGTCAAGAAACGACTTGTGATCCGGCGTCCTGTATCCCTTGGCCAGGCACACATGCCTATCCAGCAAACACTTCATCTGCCCTGGAAAACTCCAAAAATACAGCGGGGATGCGTAAATTATGGCATCGGCGCCAATCATACGCTCAAAGATCCATGCCGCGTCGTCTTTAATCACGCAGCCTGGTTCGTCCAGCCTTCGCTGGCAGTTGTAACAACCAAGGCACCCCCTGACATCCCGCTGCGCCACATGATGGCACTCCACCTGATGGCCCATTCCCTCCAGTTCCTGCACGGCCCAGTTCAAGACCGTGGCGCAGTTTCCTTTGCGCTTCGGACTTCCCAGCAGTGTGACAACTTTCATGGCTGCACCTCCTGGCAAGAGTGTGTTGCGAGCATCCCGGCTGCGGCAAATGGCGGCATGTTGGAGAAAAGGCGCCACAGCGCTTGCCCATTGTGCGGACGCACGACTGCACGCTCCAACAAAAGCGCCGCGGTTTCTATTTCGTGTTGTACACAGCCCGGACTTTTCTAATACTATTTTACCATATTATCTTTTCGGAGGACGGCATGAACCCGGAGAAAAAACTTGCATCTTTAGGCCTCGCCCTGCCCCCCGCCCCGCAGCCCAAAGGCGCTTATGTGCCGTGGAAGCTGCACCGCGGCGTGCTGTACATATCCGGAATGCTGCCCGTGCACGGAGCGGATTTGCA
>JAGUYV010000258.1 GCA_020061125.1 bacterium
GCAGGACCGTGCCCACGATGGCGGGCCAGATGCCGCCCTCGGCGCCGCCCTTGCGCGGCATTTCAAACAGGAACTCACGGCTGATGGCCGGTGCGCCGTGAATGACGATGTCGAAAATGACGTATCCCACCACAAGAACCATGAAGTACATCACGGCCCTCATGGCCCACGGTGTTGCGGTTTCAATCATGCGGCGTTTTGCGGTCATGCGCGGAACATCCTGTATTTCGCCAGCACGCGTTGCGCGGCGATGTTCAGTACGAAGGTAAAAAGCAACAGCACGATGCCGACCCAGAACAGGGCGCGGTAGTGCGCGCTGCCAAACGCCACCTCGCCCATTTCACCGGCGATGGTGGCGGTCATGGTGCGCACGGACTCGAACGGGGACAGAGTCACAAGCGCGGCATTGCCCGTAACCATCATCACGGCCATGGTCTCGCCCACCACGCGGCCGATGCCGAGCATGACCGCGGCCACGATGCCGCTCAAAGCCGCGGGCACGATCACTTTCCAGATGGTCTGCACACGGCTGGCCCCGAGCGCAAGGGACGCCTGTTTATACGACTCCGGCACGCTGCGTATCGCATCCTCGGAAATCGTCACGATTGTGGGCACGGCCATGAGCGCCAGCACGATTGCGCCCGTGAGCGCCACCAGGCCGCTGTTCAACCCGAACAGGCTCTTGAGGCGCGGCGCAATCACAATCAATCCGAAAAACCCGATCACCACCGAGGGAATGCCCGCCAGCAGTTCTATGAACGGCTTGAAAAACGCGCGCTCGGGGTCCGCGGCGATTTCGGACAGGTAAACAGCTCCGCACACGCCGAACGGCACGGCGATGATCGTGGCGAGAATGGTGACGAGCAGCGACCCGGTGACGAGCGGCAGGAGACCGAACACCTGCTCCTGAAACGAAACCGGGGACCAGCGCTGCGCCGCAAGCGCGCCCAGGCCCGGTTCCGCGGCAAAGGGCGCGGCTTCCTTGGCGTTGAACAGAAAGATCAGAACCACTATCAGGATGCAGGTTGACGCCGCGCCCGTGAGCAGAACCTGCACGGCTTTTTCTCCCCAGCGGCGTTTCCCGCGTTTATTTGCCGTCATGTTACCGTTTCCCGCTTTGTTCCGGTTCACTTAAGCGTCACATAGCCCTGCTCACGAACAATGGCCTGCCCTTTTTCTCCAAGACAGAAATCAACGAACTTTTTAACATTGCCCTGCGGCTCCCCGTTGGTGTACAGATGCAGAGGCCTCGCGATGGGATAGGAACCGTCAAGCACATTGGCCTCGTTTGCTTCCACACCGTCCACGCGCAGAACTTTCACCTTGCCGCCAGCCTGTTCCGCATACCCCAGGCCCACATAGCCGACGGCCCATTCGTCCTGCGACACGGACTGGATGATGCCGCTGGTGGCGGGCATGAGGCGCACGCTCGCCGCGTAATCCTGTTTGTCCAGCACATGTTCCTGGAAAAACACATAGGTGCCGGAGCTGGACTCGCGTGACAGAACCGTGATCTTCGCATCCGGGCCTCCCACCTGGTTCCAGTTGGTTGCTTCTCCAGTGTAAATTTGGCGGAGTTGTTCGGTGGTCAAATCTTCAATCGGGCTTTGAGGATTTATGACGATGGCGATGCCGTCGCGCGCCACCGTGAATTCTTTGGGTTCAACGCCCTTGGCTTTGGCCTGCTCGATTTCCTCGGGCTTGATGTCGCGGGACGAAGCGCAGATGTCCGTGGTTCCGTTGATGAGTGCTGCAATGCCGGTGCCCGAGCCGCCGCCGGTCACGGCTGTTTGCACGCCCTTGTTTTCCTTCATGAACTCCTCGGCCCAGGAGCTTGCCAGATGCACCATGGTGTCCGAGCCTTTAATCTGAATGATGGATTTGTCCGCGCCCCCGGCGCCTTTGTTCCCTCGGGAACACCCCGCGAAAGCCGCCGCAAACAGCACAACCGCCAGCATGCTCCATGCCCCCGTTTTTCCGCCAGCCATTTTCATGCTCCTTTTTGAATGGAATTTTTCGGATCCTCAATAGCGCTGTATATTCAGCCGCACGCAATGTTCATGTTTTCTGTAATTGTTCTGCTCATTTCTTTGCTCAAATTGATTATCAAAAACGATTGTTAAATGATTATTAGTTCACAGTGAGTATCAGGTAATTTATTTTGCGCATTCGATTGCCCATGCTGTCTGCATGCGCAGGTTCGATGTACTATTTTGAAGCGGCGCTTGACAAAAGTCCGATTATCCATTATTTTTGGACTGATATGTCAGTCCAAAATGGCGCGAACAAAAAGGATCAGAAAAGAAAGGCTTTTCTGGAAGCCGCGAGAAAAATATTTTCCGAAAAAGGCTTCCAGTCGGCCAATGTCACCGACATTGTGTCCGAGGTGAGGTCCGGGCAGGGAACTTTCTATTACCATTTCAAGGACAAACAGGCAATCTTCGACGAACTGATGATCGGGTTTGTGGACAAGCTGCTCACGGCTCTGGCCGAGAATCAGGCGCGCTCGGCCGGGCGTCTGGCCCTGGCGAACCGGGAACTGGCCATCGAAAACGCGCGCCGCATCGCCGCCGTGTACATGGAAAACATGGATCTGGCCACCCTCTTCTTCAGGGAATCGCGATATGTGGGCGGAACCGCCATGCAGCGCATCGAGCAGTTGTACACCATCATTTTTTCACAAATCGAGGCGGGACTGGCCGAGGGCCAGGCGCTTGGACTGGTGCGCGCGGACCTGGACCCGCGCATCGCGGCCCGGTGCTTTGCGGGAGCGGCCGAATGCGTAATTCAGCAGGAACTGCGCGCCGACGGCCCCCGGGACCTGGATCATATCGCCACGCAAATCGTGGATTTCCAGTCGCTTGGCGTTCTGGCCCCCGCGCCGCGCGAAGCGCACGCTGAAAAACATGTGTCCGGTTCCTGACGCATGAGAGCATATTTCAGAACCATAAAACAGACGAGGTGAGCGTAATGCCCAGCACAGCGAAAACCGTACCCGATGGCATCCACACCATGTGGCCCATCATTACGGAAGATGACAAAAAGCAGGTTATGGAAAGCCTGGAGTCGCGGATACTCACCGGCCCCTACGGGCCGCAGCTCCGGGGCGCGGAAACCGAATTCGCGCAATGGGTGGGCGCAAAGCACTGCCTCATGACCAACAGCGGCACCGCGGCCCTGCACATGGCGGTCGAGGCCGCGCAGGTCGGACCGGGAGACGAGGTCATCCTGCCCTCGTTCACCTTCCTGGCCACGGCCTTGGCCGTGCTGCACAACAACGCCGTACCCGTGTTCGTGGACATAGACCCGGACACATTCAATATTGACCCCTCCAAAATCAAAGCGAAAATCACGCCCCGGACCAAAGCGGTCATCGCCGTACACCTTCACGGCCTGTGCGCGGACATAGATCCCATCAAGGAAATCTGCGCCAGACACAATCTGCTGCTCATCGAGGACGCGGCCCAGGCCCACGGCGCCACCTACAAGGGGCGCAAGGCGGGCACGCTCGGGGACATGGCCATCTTCAGCGTGCAGGCCAGTAAGAACCTGCCCTGCGGCGAGGGAGGCTTTTTCGTGACCAGCAACGACGCCCTGGCGGACCGCGCCAATAAAATGCGATTGTTCGGCCAGGACGCCAGCTTCGAGGATGAAAAACTCATCAACCTCAATTGGCCCATTGACCGGTTCCGCGGGTTCGAGTCCATCATGGGCGGCTGGCAGTATCTGCCCGGGGAGCTGCCCGCGGCGCTCACGCGCTCACAGTTGCGCGCCCTGGACGCGCACAATGAAAACGCGCGCCGAAACGGCCGTTTTCTCACGGAACAGCTCAAGGATGTGCCCGGCCTGATCCCGCCGCGCATCCCCGCGGACCGCGAGACCGTGTACCACAAGTTTCGTCTGCGTCTGGACCCCGCCGCGGCGGGCGTGGATGCGCCGCCCGCGGTGTTTCGCGACAAAGTGCTGGCCGCGCTCCAGGCAGAGGGCGTGGAGTGCTGCCTCTGGGAGACCAAGCCCCTGCCCCTTCAGAAATACTTCGCCGAGCAGACCGGCTACGGCCGCGGGTGTCCTTACAACTGCGCGCACAGAAGCGAACCCGCGCCCAAGCCGCAGCCCGAAGATTACGCAAACGCCAAATCTCTTCTCGACTCCTCCCTGGTGCTCGGCTCCCATTCCTACCCCATCATCGCGCAGAGCATCGAAGTCATGGAATACTATGTCAAAGCCATCAAAAAGGTGTTTTCGGGAGTCAAAAACCTGTTCTGAAGCCAGCTCATAGTTCCATTAACTTTGCGAAAGCGCGGCGGTCCCTCACGGGGCCGCCGCTGTTTTCTTTGCCCTGAAATCCCACGGCGCTCCGCACGGTATAAAATATTGAAAGACCAAAATTCTGCACGGGAGGCATTCGTCATGTCCTCGAAAACAAAACTCAAGGCCGGCATGCAGGCGCCGGATTTCACGGTCGCGGACGCAAACGGACGGGAATACAGCCTTGGACAACTGCGCGGCAGCAAGAGCGCGGTGCTGGTGTTTCTGCGCTACGCGGGCTGTCCCATCTGCCAGTTGTCGCTTCAGCAACTCAAGAACGCGCATGCGGAATTCGAGGCGCGCAACGCGCAGGTCATGGCGTTCGTGCAGAGTCCGGCGCAGACCGTGCTCCAGAGCGGCGATGTGAGCGCGTTTCCATTTCCCATCATTCCGGATCCGGACGAGCGCATCTACAAGCTGTTCGGAGTGGGCAGCGGCGGACTGGGCGCGCTGCTCGCGCCCCGCACCCTGCAACGCGGCATTCAGGCCACTCTCAAAGGCCACAGGCAGGGCAAAATGGAAGGCAACACCTGGCAGCTTCCCGGCGATTTCATCGTGGACCCGCAGGGCGTTCTCAAACTCGCCCGCATGGGCCGGGACATGGGCGACAATTTGAGTCCGGACAAGCTGCTCTCCTATCTCTGAAGATTCGGACATCCGTATTCAATGGACGCATGGGGAATCCTTCTTGAGCTGCTGATCCTGCTGGGTGCGGCGTTTGTTCTGGGAGCAACCGCCGAGCGGTTGCGGCAGAATGCGATCATCGGCTACCTGATCGCGGGCGCTCTGGCCGGCCCGCACGCGCTGAATCTAATCACGGGCGCGAAGCAACTCGGCTACATATCGGAGCTTGGCGTTTCTCTACTGCTATTCAGCATCGGACTGGAGTTCTCGTTTTCGCGCCTCAAGCGGCTCGGACCGGCCGCGCTGGGAGGTGGCGCGGTGCAGGTGTGCGCCACCATGGCAGCGGGAACCGCGCTGGCCCTGGCGTTCGGAACCAGGCTGCCCGCGGCGCTTACTCTCGGCGCTATGGCCGCCTTGAGTTCCACGGCATGCGTGCTGCGCGTGCTTGCGGACCGCGCGGAAATTGATTCCGTGCACGGCCGTTACGCGCTCGGAATCC
>JAGUYV010000474.1 GCA_020061125.1 bacterium
GCGGGACAGGCAAGGTTTTGCTGTCGCAAAACGCACCCAGTCCCGGTGTTTTTCCTCACTTTTGCTCATTTGCGGCACCTGGAAACATAGCGAAGAAAAAAAACGAGTTTTTCAACAGCCCCACAGTCTTCGTTTTTTGCTGCTTTTGCATTTTGTGAGAGGGTTCAAGGGCTTCTCAACAGTCCCTCACAGTTCCCTTTTCTCCCGTACCCGCAGATTATGAGATAGGATTGAGTTTTTCTACAGCTTTCCGCATCCCTCTTCGCTCCGCTACGCGCCCCAGATTTCCTCTTCGGTGTCCGGCGCATATTCCCGTACGATTTCCGGCGTGACGCCCTGTCTGGCGATCAGCCCGTACATGGTTGCGCTCGGCCTCGGGATGCGGTTCAGCGTGCCCGGCTCCAGGGCGAACAGTCCGAGTTTCTTTTCAAACCCGTACAGCCACTCGAAGTTGTCTATGTACGACCACTGGAAGTAGCCGCGAATGTCCATACCGTCCTTCATGGCGCGGTGCATCTGCGCGATGTGGCGGACCAGATACCGGCGGCGCATGACATCGTCCTGCTCCGCGTCGGCGCAGCCGTTTTCCGTTACATACATGGGGACTCCGAACCCGCTCATGTACTTGAACACTTGGTAGAATCCGGGCGGGTATGATTCGTAACCCATGCCGGTGACCTCGCGCCCTTCGGTGAACAGGAAATCCGGGAGATCGTTGGGCGGAATTTTTGCGGGTACGCGCAGGGTCATGCGGTAGTAATAATTCACGCCCATGAAGGAATAGGAACCGGCCAGGCCGTGAATGGTTTCCCCGATGCCGAACGGGAACGGGATTTTTCCGGTCTGCATGGATTCCACAAATGCGCGGTTGTGCATGAAGTCGAAAAACTCGTGGATTTTGCGATCCACGGGATTGTGCGGATTGCGCGGCTCCACGAAGCAGATGGCGTGTGCGATGCCGATGAGGGGCTGCCTGGGATCCCCCTCTGCCCGCGCCTGGAGGGTGATCTCGGAGTGCGCGGCCACATGCGCCCGCAGCAGGTTTCCGTACACCTTGCAGGCCAGGGGCCAGGATCGTTTTTCTGGGGGAAACGCGCCCATCACGAAGCCCGCGAACAGGGGCGCGGTGGGTTCGTTCAGCGTGCACCACAGATCCACGAGCGGGTAAAGGCGGCGGACCACGCAACGCACATAGTTCTTGAACCAGCGCACGCACCCGGGCGCGGTCCATCCCCCGGCGTCCGCAACCCATTTCGGCAGCACCCAGTGATAGAGCGTGAGGCAAACTTTGATATTGCGTTTTCGCAATTCCTTGAGAACGCTTTCATAGTGGCGCAGCGCGTCTTCGTCGAAACGCCCCTGCTCCGGCTCGATGCGCGCCCATTCCACAGACAGGCGGAACCCGTTGTATCCGTATTTCTCCATGAGCGCGAAATCTTCGGGGTAGCGGTTGAGCATGTCCGAAGCGGGGCCGGACACGGACCCGTCGCGGATTTTGCCCCTGTGCTCGAATTCCCACCAGTCCGAATGCACATTGTGGCCCTCGGCCTGGTGAGAGCATACGGCCGTGCCCCATATAAAATTCTCGGGAAACGATAGCGGCGCCCTGTCCATAGGTACCCTCCACGCGAAAACAGATCTGCAACGCAAAGATTATACCATTCGGAGGCAAGGCGTTGGGAGGGGAACATCAAAGCGAGCTAAACCGCCCGCTTCATATCCATACCGAAGCTGGCGTAGCTTTCGAGCGCTTCACGCTGCGCGGTGCCGCGCACATCGTTGATTTCGTCCATGTGGGAGGCAAGCACGCGGACAATGTCTCCGTCCAGAGTCATGCTGTCCGCCATGTTGCCGATTGTCCACATGGCCTCGGTGAGGCGCATGGCCTTGCGGAAGGGCCGGTCTTCGGTCATGGCGGTAAACACATCGGCCACGGCCATGACGCGCGCGCCCAGGGGAATTTTTTCTGATGTGTAGTGGAACGGGTAACCTTTGCCGTTGAGGCGCTCGTGATGCAGGGCGGCCCAATCGCGGACCGTGTGCAGCATGGGAATGCGGTCCAAAAGGTAATAGGTATAAAAGGCGTGGCTTTTGACGATGTTGAACTCGTCCTTGTTGAGCGCGGCGGGCTTTTCGATGATTTCGAGGGGCACGGCGAGCTTTCCGATGTCGTGGAAATATCCTGCGACTTCCATGAGTCGCGCATCCTCGTCGCTCATGCCCGTGTAATGCGCGAGAAGCGAAGCCACGGCGGCAACGCCGCTTGAGTGCGTGGCGGTGAACCGGGAGCGGTAATCAATGAGGCGGCAGAACAGGCGCGCCAGGCCGCCCAGGGCGTCAATGTCCAGACTGACCTCGCCCATGAGCCGTCCGCGGCGCTTGAGGCTCGCGCCCAGCAGCGGACGCGTGAGGCTGAACCAGAAGGACTCGCGCGTGGCGAGAAGCTCGAATGCGTCCACGATGTGCGGTGCGAACAGCGCGCCTTCATAACGCCGGATTTTGGCGCGAATGCCGTCTACCTGCCCGAGAATTTCCCGGCGCGGATCAATCAGAACCGACACGCGATCCGCGAGATGCACAATATGCGCTTCCTCGGGCGTATCCGGCGCGCAATCGCCATGGTTCCATGGCTCGTGATGACGGCGCACGATGGGCGCGGCGTCGCTGAACGGGTCGGCCATTTCAAGAAACGACGCGCCCAGACCGGCGTGACGGTGGGGGTTTTCCAGTTCAAACTTGAGCGCGTCCATGCGCTCGCGCAGGGAAAGTGCGCCGATGTCGTGCGCAAGCCCGGCAAGCATGGCGCGCTTGCGCGATTCCTCGGGCATATCAAGCTCACCGGCCAGACAATCTGCGATGTACGCCACGATTTTATGATGATCCACCAGATCGCTGCTGATGAAATCCAGGACTTCCGAGAGCAAAACCCCTATGTCGAAAAGCCTCACTGTCTGCTGCATTTGCATGTAGAAAAACTCCTCTGGCGCTTTGAGCCTTAAAAGGCCCGATGCGCTCTTCTCGCATATTTCACTGCATGCGCGCCACGCGGGAAACCACTTCGGCGACGCGCTCCGGAACGAACGGCTTGATGATGAAATCGCGCGCGCCCGCGAGTATGCTGTCTTTTACCTTTTCCTTCTGCCCGATGGCGGAAATCATGACCACGCGCGCGCCGGGCCGCGCCTGGCGGATGGCTTTCAGTGAAGTGATGCCGTCCGCTTCGGGCATGGTGATGTCCATGGTAATCACATCGGGATCGCACGCTTTAAGCATCTCGATGGCGCCCCGTCCCGTCTCGGCTTCACCCACCACTTCCATGTCCGACTTTTCCAGAATCGTGCGCAACTTTCTGCGCATGAAAGCTGCGTCGTCAACAATCAGCACTTTTATCTTCTCGCTCATGTTCTGGTTCTCTCCCTGGTGATGGAATCATTTTTTTCATGGCGCAAGCCGCCTTTGACGGCGGCGACCCGGTCCGGAAGTATCACGCTTGCGTGCTGTACGAGTTCGATGATGCGCGGTGCGATTCGGTCCAGGGGTAACACATAATGGACCGCGCCGCATTCCACGGCTGCGCGCGGCATGCCGTAAACAACGCACGATTTTTCATCCTGCGCCACGGCAGGCGCGCCCGCATCGGCCATGGCCAGGAGTCCGCGCGCTCCGTCCGCGCCCATGCCCGTAAGGATTACGCCCACGGCGTTGGACCCGGCGTAGCGCGCCACGGAATTGAACAGAACATCCACGCTGGGCCTCTGGTGATGCACGAGCGGCCCATGCTTTACGGTGACGAAATAGCGCGCGCCGCTTCGCCGCAGCACCATGTGCCTGTTTCCCGGCGCGATGAGGACCACGCCGCTCTGCACCGTGTCCCCGTCCTGCGCTTCGCGCACTTCGGGCGCGCACAGACTGTTGAGCCGCTCGGCGAAACTTCGGGTGAACTTCTCGGGCATATGCTGCACGATAACAGTTCCTGGACAGTTGGCTGGAAAGCTCTGGAGCAGATGCTTTATGGCCTCGGTTCCGCCGGTGGACGCGCCCACGGCCACGACTTTCTCCGTGGTGCTGGCCAGTGACAGGCGCGCCGGAGGCGCGGCCTGCGCGCCGCGCGCCTGCACCACGCGCTGGATGTTCACGGCAGCCGCCGCGCGGATTTTGTCAATCAGCTGCAGCGAAATGTCGCCCACAGTGTACGCCGCGCCGGGCTTGCCGATGACATCCACCGCGCCGATCTCCAGCGCATCAAGCGCCGCACGGCTTCCCTCGGGCGCAACCGAACTGACCACCACAACGGGCAGCGGGTAATATTTCATGAGCTTGCGCAGGAATGTGATGCCGTCCATGCGCGGCATTTCAATGTCCAGCGTGACCACATCCGGCCGCAGGGCCACGATCTTGTCTCGCGCCACGAAAGGATCCGGCGCCGTGCCCACGACCTCGATATCCGGGGCCGCGCGCAACTGTTCGCGCAGGATTTTTCGCACAATGGCGGAATCATCCACGACAAGAACTTTAATCACGGGAGCGTGGCGGCCTCCGGAGGGAAATCATCGAGAAACAGCGCTGCCTCCACCGGCTCATCTTCGACGATAAGAGTGACGATTGCGCGTAAATCTTCGGGATGCGCGCCAGCCATGTCGCGCGCCGCAGCGCAATCTACGGTGGCGGGCGCGCCGATGGAGAACTCCGGCGCATTTCCTGCAATCAGGGGCAGCAGATTGCCGCAGATCATGTTCAACAATTCGCCCACTGCGTCGCCGCGACGCAGAGTGGCCTCCGGGTCATCCAGTTCCAGGCCCAGCATGTTGGCTGCCAGTTCGTGCGCCAGGGTCACGGGCGCGGCCAGAAACATGCTGCCCGTGAATGGACCCTGAAACTGAAGCCGCGCGGCGATCATATCTTTGGCCGGGAGCAATTGCGGCGGCTCGTCCCAGTCCGACGGGCCGTCCACCATGGCGAAAGCGGCTTCCCCCAGAACGGATGAAGCCGTGGCTTCCAGAGTGTGCGTTAAATTTTCAGCTTTCATTTGCTGCCTCATATACCACCTCGTTGACCGCCTTGAGAATTTCTTCCGGCGAAAAGGGCTTATGCACAATTCCGGTGACGCCCATGCCTCGCAGCTTTTCAATTTTTGTGCCGCTGCCCTCGGTGGACACCACGATGACCGGAATGTTGCGCAACACCTCGTCCCCGCGCATTCTTGATATCATTTCGAATCCATCCATGACCGGCATGTTCAGATCCGCGATTACAAGGTCTAACCAGTGAGCGTGCATGACGGTCAGCCCCTCGTCACCGTTGCCCGCGAACCGCATTTCGCCGATGTCCAGGCCCGATAGATTCAAAATGCGCTTAATCATGGAGCGCATGATCGGAGAATCGTCCACGATCAGAATGTTGAGTCCCATGCGGGATCACCTGCCCTTACAACTCGAATTCGCCGTTATGATCCTTGATCCAGACGCGGCCGGAAGCGATCTCCAGACGCATGTTGCGCCACATGTCGCCGCCCACATCCTCGGATAAGATGAAGATGCCGTTCTTCCACAGAAACTTTTTGACAACCGTAATGTTGCGCTGCCCGATGTTGAACACGCCGTCGCGATCCGCCATGGTTGCTCCGCCGGCCACGCGTACGGCCACGCGCTTGCGGGACGCGCCCAGGGCGTACATCTGCTCGAGCAGTTCCGTCAGTCCGGTGTCGCCGAACATCGCGGGATTCTGCGCCGCTCGCTCCGGATTTTTCTTTGACAGGGGGAGCTGGAAGTGCAGCAGACCGCCCACGCCCGCCTCCGCGTCGTGCGCCGCCACGCCAAGGCATGAACCCAGCGAATGCGTCTCGAGCACGATCTGCGGATCGTTCGACACCTTCAAGTCGCTGATGCCGACCTGAACGCGGGACACATAATTTCTCGGCGCTGTGGCGCTCATTGCGCGCGCCCTCCCCTGCGGTACACCGACGACTGCACAAACTCGAAATCGTGTTTCACGCCGATGAGGCTTTCCGAATGGCCGATGAACAGATAGCCGCCGGGATTGAGCTTTTCGTGGAACCGGCGCACCAGCGCCTCCTGCGTGGGTTTGTCGAAATAAATCATCACATTGCGGCAGAAGATCACATCGAAATTCCGCTTCATGGGCCATGGCTCCATGAGATTCAGATAACGGAACTTGATGAGCTGCCGAAGAAGCGGCCCTGCAACGCGCACGGGTTCGCCACCATCATCGGCTCTGTCGAAGTATTTGCTCTTGAGCAGTGGATCCATGTTCTGGAACCGGGTTTCCGGATATGCGCCCGAGCGGGCTATGTCGAGCATGCGGGTCGAGATGTCCGTGGCCAGAATCTTTATATCGCGGCCGCCCGCAGCGTCCAGATGCTCGTTGAGCAGCATGGCCAGAGAGTACGGCTCTTCGCCCGAGGAACAGCCAGCGCACCAGAAGCGGCTGCGCGCCGCGGGGTTGTCCCTCAAGGCCGGAAACACATTCTCGACAAGGAAATCGAAGTGGCGCGGTTCACGGAAGAATGTGGTGAGGTTCGTGGACAGAGCGTCTATCATGCGGGTGAGTTCCGCGCCGTCGGATTCCACGCGCTCGATGTACTCTCCGAAAGACGCAATGTGCAGGGCGCGCATGCGCTTGGCCAGGCGCGAGCGCACCAGTTCTTTTTTGCCCTGGTGCAGGTTAATGCGGCACACGCTGTAGGCGAGTTCGCTGATGCGCCGGAAATCCCTGTCCTTGAGTTCAAAGTGTACGGCGTGGTTCATGGTCTTGCCTCGGATGGAGAGAAGCGGGAGGGGCGGCTTGCGGCGGCGGGCGCCGCCGCAAGCCATTTCCTGTCCCCCAGGAAAATCGCTTGAATCAAAAGTCGTCGAAGTCTTCTTCGTCGAGCGGAATGACCTGCTCGGGAGTTTTGCTCTTTTTGGAGTCTTGCGCCGCGGATTTGATTGCAGCCTTCACGGGCTGGATCGCGGCTTTTGCCTTACCGTTGCCGTTTCCTGCGAGCGCCGGCATGGAAACCGGAGAATGTGCCGAGGGCTTTGAAACGACAGTGTTGCGTGCGCGGGCGGACGAGCCGCCGTGGATCTTGAAGCGGGAGACCATATCCGCGAGCTGCGAGGACTGCGAGGACAGCTCTTCGGCCGCGCTTGCGGATTCCTCGGCGTTGGTGGCGTTCTGCTGGGTCACGCGGTCGCTCTGGCTCATGGCGATGTTGATCTGCTCGATGCCCTGCGCCTGCTCATGGCTTGCGGCGGCGATTTCGCTGACCAGGTTGTTGACC
This sequence comes from bacterium, assembly GCA_020061125.1. Taxonomy (GTDB): domain Bacteria; phylum UBP15; class UBA6099; order UBA6099; family DSWB01; genus DSWB01. The sequence continues at coordinate 7,280 of JAGUYV010000474.1, forward strand.
TTTTCCGCGCCATCGGCGATCTGGGTCAGGGAATCGGACACATCGCGTGCAATGGCCACGCCGTTGGTGGCGTTGTTCACGGACTCTTCAATCATGTTGGCGGTCGTGCGCGCTGCGTCGGCGCTGCGCATGGCCAGGTTTCGCACTTCCTCGGCAACCACGGCGAAACCCTTGCCCGCTTCGCCCGCGCGCGCGGCTTCCACAGCGGCGTTCAGCGCCAGCAGGTTGGTCTGAAACGCGATCTCGTCAATGGTCTTCACAATCTTGGCGGTCTGGTCGCTGGAGCGCTTAATCTCCTCGATTGCGTCGTTCATGCGCTGCATGGCTTTGGTGCCATTTGTGGTGTTCTCGCGGGAATCCTTTGACAGCATCTGCGCCTGGTTGGCGTTTTCCGCGTTCTGGCGGGTCATGCTGCTCAATTCCTCGAGGCTGCTGCTCACTTCTTCCATGGTGCTGGCCTGTTCGCTCGCGCCCTCGGCCACGCCCTGCGCACTGGAGCTGATCTGCGTGCTGGCCGTGTAAATCTGCTCCACGGCATCCGTGACCTGCGCCACCAGATCGTGCAAGCTATGAATGGCCCCGTTGAGGTTCGTGACGATCACGCCATAGTCGCCGTCGTAGTTGTTGTCCGCGGTGGCGGTGAGGTTTCCGTCCCGCAGGTTCTCGCACACTCTGGTGATTTCATTGATGACGCTCTGCAGGTTGCTCATGGCCTGGTTGAGGTTGTCGGAGATGTCCTTGAAATCGCCGGTGTAATTGCCTTCGAGTCTCTTGGACAAATCTCCACACGCCATGCCTTTTGCCACATCAATGATTCCGTTCAGCATCTGCTTGCGTTCGGTGATGTCAATGACGAACTCCATACCGCCGATGATATTGCCGCTCTGATCACGCACCGGCGCGCCGGTGTATTCGATGATGATGTCGCGGCCGCCCTGGTGCGTAACGGTCTCGCCGGTGTACACGCTGCCGGACTCCATGGCGCGGCGCACGCGGCATTCCGCGGTGTTGCAGTGGGGGGTCTTGAACTGGTCGAAGCACTTGCAGCCCTGGAGCTGCGCCTGATCCTTGCCCAACACCGTACCCGCGGCCAGATTTGCGTACTTGATGTTCATATCCTTGTCCACGGCGATAATGGGTGTGGGCAGATTCTGGAGATATTCGAGCTTTTCCGCTGCGTCGGACAGCGCGGCCTCGATGGGCGCCATGACCGATTTGATGACCACTCGGCTGAACAGAAGCCCCAGGCCGATGGCAGCCATGATTCCAATGATCACACCGCCGATGATCATTTTGAACGCCGCGGCAATCTTGCCGTCGGCGCGCTTTCTCGCGTCCGCGATTTCTTTAGATGCAATGTCCTCTATGCGCGTCAATTTTCCTATCATATCCGTGCCAATGGCATCAGCTTTGCGATCCAGTTCCGACAGTTCCCGGGCCAAATCCTGCACGCGCGCGCCGTCTTTGCCCATGGCTTCAAGCTGCTCTTTTTTCAGTCCGTACAACTGTTTTATCACTGGCTGGAATTCATCGTTGTGGTAGCGATCACCCTGTTGCACCACTTCGCGCAGCTCCTTGTCCTGGGCCGCGGCGATGTAGCCGTCATGCGTCTGCCCGCCATTCAGTATGGCATCAGCATAAGTGTCAAAGTCCTTTACGAAACCCTGATGTTCCTCCCACAGGTCGTCGAGATCACTGCGGCTCTGCGCGGCGAGAATTTCCATGATCATCTGCATGTCTCGCGCCACGCTGTACTTCATTTCCATGGACGCAATTTTCAGCGGCTCTTGCTGTGCGACATATTTCTCTTCTTTTTCCACACCCCGCATGGACAAAAAGCTGATCAATCCCACGATCAGCACAAGCCCGGCCATGGACAGGAAACCGGCGATGAGTTTCTTTCCGATGGCTTTTTTCTGCATTTCAGAATTCTGTGCGTTCATTTTTTCCTCCCTGTGGAAAGACAGTTTTTGCTTATTTTGATCCGGGCGTCGCCGGAAAACCGCCTTGGTTTCACTTAGCATTTTCAGCATTGGCCGCGCGCACCAGGCCCGCGGTGTCGAGGATGAGGGCCACGCGCCCGTCTCCGAGAATGGCGCCGCCTGACACGCCGTCCACGGCGTCGAACACGCGGCCCAGTGATTTGATGACGACCTGTTGCTGACCGAGAAGGTCGTCCACGAGCAGGGCGCAGCGTTTCGCCCCGTCGCCGATGATGAGCGTGAGCGCCTGCATCGGGTCCTGCTGCGCGCCGTCCAGCGAAAACAGCTTGTGCAGCCTGAACAGGGGCACCAGATCTCCGCGCACATTCAGCATCTCGCCACGGCCCAGGGCCGTGCCGTACTTCTCGGGGGCGGGCCGCAGGGATTCCTGGATGGCCGTGGTGGGAATGATGTAGCGCTCGCCGGCAACGGACACGAGCATGCCGTCAATGATGGCCAGCGTGAGTGGCAGGCGAACAATGAATGAAGTCCCCCGCCCCGGCTCGCTCTCAATGTCAATACGGCCGCGCAGTTTTTCGATGTTCTTTTTAACCACATCCATGCCTACGCCCCGGCCCGAGATATCCGTGACCTGTTTGGCCGTGGAAAAGCCGGGATGGAAGATGAGGGCGTGAATGTCGTGCGCATTCAAATCCGCGGACGCATCCGCTAGGCCGAGTCTGCGCGCCTTGGCGAGGATGGCGTCACGGTCCAGGCCGCGGCCGTCGTCGGATATGCGGATGATCACGCTGCCGCCCGCGTGGCAGGCGTCGAGGTGAACGCGCCCAGCCTCGGGTTTGCCCGCCAGGCGCCGCTCCGCGGGAGGCTCTATGCCGTGGTCAACGGCATTTCGCACCATGTGAACCAGCGGGCTGGTGATCTCCTCGACCACATTTCGATCCAGTTCGGTGTCCTCGCCCGAGTAAGTGAACTCCACGGGGCAGCCGGACTTGACGCTTATGTCGCGCGCCACGCGCTGCATTTTCTGGAATGTGCCGCGCAGCGACACCATGCGCATGCTCATGGCCAGTTCTTGCAGTTCGCGCGTGATCTTGCCCAGGTGCGCCGCGTTCTGGTGCAGTTTCGTGTGCGCCAGGTCCCCGTTCTGCTGGGATATCTCGCGCGACACCATAGCGTTGGCGATCACCAGTTCGCCCACGGCGTCAATGAGCGCGTCCAGGCGCTCTGTTCCAACCTTGACCGATCCGTTGGAAGCCGCGCGCACGAGCGCCGCCTCTGCGGGCCGTTGCGGGTTGTCTGATGAAACAGACACCTCGGATGCGGGTTGAGCAACCGGCGCGACTGCCGGGACTTCAAATGTTTCGGGGTTCTTTAGTTTTCTGACAAGCCCTGCATATCCGGCCGGGGTTTCATAGGGCTGCCCTGCGATGGCCGCAGCCACGCGGGACAACATGTCCTTGAACATATCCAGAGCCTCGAACGCGGCCTGGGCCACGGCGCCCTGAAACGCGAGTTTGCCGGTGCGCGCTTTGTCCATCATGGATTCGGCGTGGTGCGCCAGTTCGTTGATATCGGTGAGCTGCAAAAAGCCCGTGATGCCCTTGATGTTGTGGAAACAGCGGAAGATCTCGTTCAAATGTTCGCTGTTCGCCGGGTCTTTTTCGAGTTGCATGATGCACAACTCCGCGGACTCGATGTATTCGCCGCCTTCGGACACAAATTCCTGCATTTCCGGGTTGGAGAAATCCGCGGTGCAGACAGGAGTCGCGGATTCCGCCGCCCGGGTCACGGACGCCTGGGTTTGCGCGCGCATGGTCAATTGATTCAGAATGCGGTTCAGTTCGGCCTCATCCAGTTCGCATGTATCGCCCGCGGCCAGCGCCGTGAAAAATGCGTGCAGCGCATCCTTGGCCGAAAGCAGCGCGTTCGCAATTTGCGTGGAACCACAGTCCGGCCCTGCATTCAGGGCGCGCGCGGCGGATTCCAGAAAGCCCGCGGCTGCAACCAGCCCTGCCTTGCGGCACGCCGCGCCCAGCGCGCTCGCCGCGCGCGCCGGCTCTCCGATTTCTCCACCGGTTTCATAAGCCAGAATTGCGGACTCGAAATCATCCAGCGCGGCCGCGCCATGATCCAGAAAATCCGCAAGCGCCGGAGACAGCGCGGTGTCCGGTTCGGGGAATGCGATCGCCGCATTGTCATCACCCTGCTCCGGAGCGCCAGAGTCCGTTGCAGCGGCGAACGCTTCGCCAAGGTCTTCGTATGCTTGAGACAGGACCAGCGCGCCGGTTTCAAAATCCACGGCGCCGGACGCCAGGTCCGCGGCGGCCGCGCGCATGCGCTCGCACGGCGCGGTAAATGATTTTGTGAGGCCCGGCATGTTGAAAATCTTGCTGCCGATGTTTCCAATGACATCAAGCACATGCGGGCTGTCCGCGTCCAGATCGCCGATGATTCCGCCCAGCACATCGAGCTGCAATTCGAGGTCCACAACATCCGCGGGCGACAGCGTGGCCGCGGCCGGTTCAGACTCACTGTGCTGCTGTCCGGCAGGTTCCGCATCACCATTCATGTCAATGGAAAAAACAGAGAAAATAAATTCATCTTTTTCGTTTGTCTCGAAGGCGTCTTGATCCGGTTCATGGTTCGACGGCATTTCAGTGAATGAATTCGCAGGCTGGTCGTGCTCCCCTGCGGACTCCGCAGCGCGCTGCAGGGTTTCCATGGCGTGGCACAAGCGGCCGTAATGTGTTTCGAAAGATGCAGGATCCTCTTGGAGCGCCTTCACGCGCGAGAGCACGCCTTGGAGATTTTCCCGCGCGCCCTCCGGGAACTTTGCATCACGGCCCGCTCGCTCCAGCATGTCCCGGACGGCGTCAAGCGCGGACAGAGTTTCCGAATCCAGATCCGCAACCACTCCGGCCGCGATTTCGAGGTTCAGCAGGATGTCTTCAAACGCGGCGTTCAGCACGGTCATTGAACGCCTCCGGAGGTGAGAATGCCCTCGAGCAGGGTCCGGGGTTCGCGGAACAGATCATCTATGGTTTCCTGAATGCGAAGCACATCGGTGAGCATGCACGCGCCCAGGCGGCGCGCCTGATCCTGGTATTCCTTGCCGTTCTCACTGGTGTAGAGAACGATGCGCACGCCACCGGAGGTAAGTCGGATTTCGTTGAAAATCTGTTCGTTGGCCCTGGCGAAAGCAACATCCGCAAAGATGATGTCCGGTTTGAGCGCGTCCACGGCGTTCTTGATGCGTTTGCGCGAGGATATCTGCGCGACCAGGCCCACATTGGGCCGCCGCGATATCAAACCCGCGATTTTTTCCCTCAAAATATCGTTTTCTTCCATGACCAGCGCGGAATAGCCTCGGTCCATGGTGTCCACCCCCGGGTATCTGACGACTGTTGTGTCCATCGGCGCAAGATTCATGTTTACAGAATACGCGCGGCGCAGAGGGCACGGTATCGCGCGAACAGCCATTAGCGCGTCGCATGCGCGCGATTGTGGTGTGGCGATTTACGGGAAACGCTTGTCGAAAATTTTCTACATGCCGGAATCGCGCCGCATGCGGCGCGATGCAACCCGGAGGCGGATTCTCCGGTTATATCTTTATCTAAACAATGAAAGGCAGGTGTTTGTGATGATGCACAAACTGTTCAAATATCTGGATGGCAAGCTCGGATTCGAGAAGGCGAGCGCGCACTGCGATATACCATGCGGCATTTACGACCCGCGTTCCGCGCAGATGGCCGCGCTCACCGTAGTCCGCATGATGGACCTCATGAAAGCGCTGAACGAAAAATCCGGCACTATGGATCTGGCGTATGTCAACACCATGAGCCGCTACATCGCCTCCAAGGAAGAGCACGCGGAGATGGTCAAACGCGAAATTCGCGTAATCTGGGGCGACTTCATGAAGAAAGAGCACTTCGATAAATACCCGGAACTGCACGGCCTCGTGCACGAGATTATGCAACTGGGTTCGCAGGCGCGCCAGGGAGTGGACATCGCCATCGCCGAAACGCTTCTGAAGAAGGTGAACCGGTTCGCGGAAATTTTCTGGGAAATCAAGGGCGTGAAAACGCACTGCGTGGTCAGCCCTTATCTGCCCGAGAGGCTCGTGATCATGCCCATTCTCGACGGCATGGAAAAAGAGCATCTGAAAAAGGCATCGTGAACCGCACACGGGCGCGGGCGGCGGCGCCCGCGCCCGTCCGCTTTGCTACGGAGGTGCGCTCATGCTCAAGATCATCCGCATCACGGGAAAAAGCATGGAACCCCTGTACCGCGACGGGGATTACGCCCTGCTGTGGACCGCGCGGACGCGCCGCGTGCGTCCGCGCCATATCGTCGCGGTCAGGCATCCAACCCTCGGGCTGATTTTCAAGCGTGTAGAGCGCATCACGGACTCGGGCCATATCGAGGTGCGCGGCCTGCACCCTCACAGCACGGACTCGCGCTCCTTCGGCGCCCTGCCCCCGGATCTCATCGCCGGAAAAGCTCTGATCGGCATTAGGGCGCGCCACGGTTGAATCCGCAACCCGCGCACCGTATGATCTGGGCACAAACTCCGGCAAGGGGGAACGGTAACCCATGAGCGCCATCACGCCATTCGAAGAACTGCTTCAACAGGTCACACGCGCGGCGCACGACCTATGGATCAAGGGCTGGGCCGAACGAAACGCGGGCAACATTTCCGTGCGTCTCAAACAGGAGCAAATGCCGGAAAACGGGACGGCAACTCAAGACGATTGGCATGAACTGGGATTTGAGGCGCCCGCTCTGGCGGGAGAGTTCTTCCTGTTCAGCAGCACGGGTTGCCACATGCGCAATGTGGAACTGCTGCCGGAGCGGTATCTCGGCATCATTGAGCTTGATGAACAGGCGCGCCGGTTCCGGCGCGTGTGGGGCTTTTCCGGCGGCGGAAGGCCAACAAGCGAACTCGCGCCGCACCTAATTGCGCATGCCGCGCGTGTAGTGGCGTCCGCTGGCGCGGACCGCGTGGTCATGCACGCGCACGCCCCGGTGCTTATCGCTCTGACATATTCCATGGATCTGGACACGGCGCGCCTTACGCATCTGCTGTGGGAAATGCACACCGAATGCGTGGTGGTGTTACCAACCGGTTGCGGATTCGTGCCATGGTCCGTGCCCGGCAGCATTGATCTCGCCCGCGCCACGGCCGAGGAGTTGAGCAAAAGACCCCTGGCCATCTGGCAGTTTCATGGCGCCATAGGAACCGGCCCTGACATTGACACCGCGTTCGGCCTCATTGACACCGCGGAAAAAGCCGCACAGATATACAAGCACGCAGCCGCGTGCGGCGGCATTCGCAACAAGCTCTCCAATGCGCAGATCGCGGCTCTGGCGCGCGCGTTCAGCGTCACACCCGACCCGGAAATCTTAGGCGAATAACCCGCCCGCAAATCAACGCTTCATTCGCTCTGGTATTTTTCTGGAATTGTTGGCGTTTTCCCTATGGGAAAAGTGACAGCAAACTCGCTTCCATGATTTTCCCGGCTGCGGACCTTTATCTCCCCCGCATGATCCTTGACGATGCGCGTGACGATGGACAGGCCCAGTCCCGTGCCCACCTTTTCCAAGGCTATGGCGTTGGGCGCGCGGTGGAACACATCGAAGATTTTCGGCAGATCCTCCTCGGGAATGCCGATACCCGTGTCCTTGACCGTTACGATGACATTTTCGCCATCGTCCCCTGCGGTGACGCTCACCGCACCGCCGGGCGGCGTGTATTTGATGGCGTTGCCGATGATGTTCCGGAACACCTGCTCCATGTGGCCGGCGTCCGCATAGATCAACGGCAGCTCGTCTGGCACATTCACGGTCAGGCTCAAATTTCTGCGGTCAATGCGCGCGGCGAACGAGGTAAGCAGCGTGCGAAGTATGCCCGCAAGCTGTGTGGGTTGAAGCCGGCCTTCAGCCGTGCGTTTCTCCACTTTGGACAATTCCAGAAGATCCGAGATAAAGGCCAGAAGCTTGTCAATGTCCTCGTCCGCTCGACGCAGCATGTCCTTCTGCCGCGGGTTCAGTTCTCCGAGGATCTCCTCGAGCACCACGCTCATGCAGCTTTGCACTGCGGCAAGCGGCGAGCGCAAATCATGGTAGATGACCAGGGCCAGGTCGGACTTGACCTTTTCCGTCTTTTGTAAGTCTTCGAGCGCCTTGTTGAGTTCGGCGTTCACCTGTTCGAGCCGCGCCGTGGCGTCTCTAATTCGCTGCTCCATTTCCATTTTCCATTCCCGCAGGTCCTCTTCCTTGCGCTTCTTGAGGCGCATGGACATCATGTTGAAATACTGCGCGAGCCACCCGAGTTCATCCTTGTCGCCCACTGGGATGGAGTACCCATATTCGCCCGAGTGGATTCTACGCGTGCCCTCGATCAGCCGGTTGATGGCGGGGCGCACCGTGCGCTGCACAATGAATGTGGCGGCGCCGATCACGAGCAGAAAAGTGAACGCGCCGAATATAAAGGCGCGGTCGCGGTTGCGGGCCACCTTGGCGTCAATGTCCGCGATAGTGAAAACCATTTCCAGGGAACCGAGAACGGGCCTGTCCGGGCCGTGGCACCGGTGGCAGGATTCCTGATTGCGTATGGGAGTGGTGAGGACCAGTGAGCGTCCCGGGGGATTGCTGATGAGGCGAAGGTCCGCGCCGGGAGGCGCCTCGGATATTCCGTGCGCCATGGATGGGCTTGCGAACGGCCTGCCGCCCGTGCGCGCGGGTTTTCCGACTTCGTGGGGCGACGCCGAAAAATGCGCTACGCCTGATTCATCGAGGATCCGCACGCTCTGGATGCGCGTGGAAGTGGCCATATCGCGAACGATGGCCTGAATGTCGCGCGGCTGGCCGCGGGCCATGGACCGGTACACATTCTGGGACACGATCTGGCTGGCGGCGTTAAGCGTGATGATGCGCTCTTCCAGGAGCTGGGCGTTGTGCGCGCGAATTCCAATCAAAGAATACACGCCCAGGCCCAGAATCATGGCCGCGCCCATGTACACAATGATTCTGATGCGCAGCTTTCTCATGATGCCGCGCGCCGCTTCAAATCATCTGCTCGACCAGCTTGAGCAGTTCCGCGGGCTTCACGGGTTTTTCCACGAAGTCCTCGGCCAGCAGGGTCCGGCCCTGCGCGTGGGTCCATTCCGGCTCGTTGAGATGTTCGCCCACGCCCGAAAGAATGATGACCGGGATGCCCGCGCACACGGGATCTTTCTTGAGTTCCGCGCACGCCGCGTATCCGTGCTTCTTGCCCATCATGATGTCGAGGATGATCAGGTCCGGCACTTCCTGCCGGGCCATTTCCACGCCGTCTTCTCCGTTGTAAGCCACGATCACATTGTAATCTTTGCTCAACAGGGTGGCGCGCATGGCTTCAACCAGGTTTTCGTCGTCGTCCACGAGGAGGATTTTTTTGCTCGCGTTCATGGCGGGTCTCCTTTCGACCGGATTCAACAGCGGATACTTTCAAGCAACTCATGCGCAACCGCGGGCGTCACATGCCAGCAGCCGCCAGGATGTCCGGCACCACCTCCTCCTTGCCGATGGCCATGATGTGCACGCCGTCGCAGATTTTTTCCTCGCGCAATTCCCGGATCATGCGCCCGGCGATGCGGATGCCCGTCTTGAGCGCCTCGCCCTTGGGCGCGGCTTCGAGTTCGGCGATCAGTTCATCTGGCACGAAGATGCCCGGCACATTGGCGTTCATGTAACGCGCCATGCGCGCGGACACCAGCAGCACTATGCCGGCCAGAATTTTGACCTCGAACTGGCGCGCGAAGTCCATGAAGGCCCTGAAATTGTTGAGGTCGTAGATGGCCTGTGTCTGGAAAAATTCGGCGCCGGCCTGAATCTTTTTCTCGAATTTCAAAAGCTGCGGCTCAAGGGGATCGGCCTCGGGCGTGACGATGGCGCCCACGCAGAACTCCACCGGGCCGTCGAGATCATTGCCGCCCAGGTCCTTACCCGTTTCCAAATGCCGCACGGTGTGAAGCAGTTGCACGGATTCGAGATCGAACACGGCCTTGGCCTGCTTGTGGTCGCCGACCGGCACGGCGTCGCCCGTGAGGCACAGCACATTGCGCACGCCGCGCGAGTACGCGAACAGCAGGTCGGCCTGCAGGGCCAGACGGTTGCGGTCCCGGCAGGTCATTTGCAGAATCGGCTCGGCCCCCAGCTCCTTGACATTGAGGGTGCCGCCAAGGGAGGGAAAGCGCATGACCGAACTCTGGTTGTCGGTCACATTGAGCGCGTCCACCCTGTCCTTGAGCAGCTCGATGTGGTGTTTCATGGGATCGAGATTCACGCCCTTGGGCGGGCCGATTTCGCTCGTGACCACGAATTTGCCGTCTTCCAGGGCCTGCTTGAATGCGGTGCTCATTGGGCTTCACTCCCTTGCAGCGGGATTTGGACCTTTCCGGGTTTGGAAACGGCCTGGTAATTTTTGGGCGGCTGGTATTTGCGCATCCTGTCCAGGCGGCCCATGGCCTGGAGGCGGTTGTAGATCATCGCCCACGCACAGTCCGTGTCATTGCCAATTTCGCACTTGCCCTTGTTGGTGCCACCGCAGGGTCCGTTCAGCAACCCCTTGTGGCATGCGGTCACAGGACAGATTCCAGCGGTGTCTTCGAGCACGCATTCGCCGCACTGCATGCAGATTTCGGAATACGACCCCACGGCCTGCTCCTTGCCCAGGAACAGGGTGTCGAGCGCGGGGATCACGGGCCGCATGAGCGTGGAGGCCAGGGTCTGCACGCCGAATGCGCAGGTCATGGCCAGAACCGCATCCGCGTCGTCGAAAGCATGTTTGTGATCGCGCACGGCCTGCGGAGACAGTTCGTCGCAGGCCGTGGGCACCACCAGGGTTCCGGTCAACACCTTGCCCAGGGCCTGTAGAGATCGTTTCATGGAGGCCACCTGCTCCTGCCCGCCCGTGCGGCACATGGTGGCGCAGGTGCCGCAGCCCACGATGCACACCCCGGTGTCTCCGGCCAGGCTGTTCTCAATCTTGTCCATGTCTTTGAGGCGTGTGATGGTTTTCATGCCAAGAAACCTCCCGATGCGGAAAATGCGCGGTTCAGCGCTCCAGGTCGCAGCGCAGGCAACGATTCGCCTCGGCCAGAGCCTGTTCTTCAGTGAATCCGGTTTCCACTTCCGTGAAGCCCGAGGTTCGCAGCCCCATGGAGATTTTGCCTACGGCTTCGCGCGGCAGCGCTCCGGCATCATCTTCTCCGACAGGCGCAGCCGCTAGGGTCTCGATGACTTTTTTTTCGTCCCGCAATTCCACGCGCGACGCATCCTTTCGCAAATACTTGTCAATGGCAAGAGCGCTGCGGTATCCCGCTGCGATTGCCTGAATCACCATGCCGGGACCGCTCACGAAATCGCCGCCCGCGAATACGCCGGGCACATTGGTGGCCAGGGTGTTCGGGTCCACATCGAGCGTTTCCCAGCGCGTGCGTTCGAGCCGGCTGTCGCGCGGCAGAAACGACAGGTCAGGCGCCTGCCCCACGGCCATGATCACCGTGTCCGCGGGCGCCAGGGTTTCGCTGCCGGGCACGGGCACGGGCCGCCTCCTGCCGCTCGCGTCCGCTTCTCCAAGTTCCATGCGGATGCACTCCAGGCCCGTGACCTTCCAGTTGCCGCTCGCGATGCGCGTGGGACTGGTGAGGAAATGGAACCGCACCCCTTCCTCGACCGCATCCTCGAACTCGACCTGTGACACCGGCATTTCCTCGCGCGAGCGGCGGTAGAACACATCCACGGATTTCGCCCCCAGGCGCAGGGCCGATCGGGCCGCGTCCATGGCCGTGTTGCCTCCGCCGATAACCACGCACCGTTCTCCCATGCGAACCTGTTTACCTGTCTTTACATCTCGCAGGAACGACAGTCCATAATAAAGGCCTTCAAGTCCCTCGATTTCTCCGGGGACGCCGATTTTCTGGCTGCGCTGCGCGCCCGCGCCGATGAACACCGCGGCGTATCCGTCTTTCATCAAATCTTCAACCGTGAAGTTGGCGTTGACCGGTGTGTTGTAGCGAATTTCCACGCCCCGGTTTTCGATGTATTTGATTTCGTTCTGGATGACCTCGTTCGGGAGCCGGTATTCGGGGATGGCCACGGAAAGCATGCCCCCTGCTACGGGCAAGGCCTCAAACGCGGTCGTGCTGTAACCCATGCGCGCCAGGTGATACGCGCACGAAAGCCCCGTGGGACCTGCCCCAACTACGGCCACGCGCTCCGGATTCCTAACCGGGAACGGCTCGGGCAGGCCGATGTAATTGTTGAAATACCAGTCCGCGGCGAACCGCTTGAGCGCGCGGATGGCCAGCGGCTCGTCCAGCTCGCCCCGTCGGCATTTGACCTCGCAGGGATGATGGCAGATGCGGCCGCATATTGAGGGGAACGGATTGCGCTCCCGGATCAGTTCCACGGACTCGGTGTATTTCCCGGCGGCGATGTATGCGATGTAATTGGGTACATCCACACCCACGGGGCATGCGTGCTGGCACGCGGAAATCACGAGCGCGTCGCACGACCCCGCAGCGCACCTTTTGTCGCGGATGTGCGCATCGTATTCGTCCCTGAAGAACCGGATGGTGGACAGCACGGGGTTGGGGCAGGTCTGGCCCAGGCCGCACAGGGCCGCGGCCTTCACGGTCCTGGCGATGCGTTCGAGGCGCTCCACATCGCCCTCGCGCCCCTGCCCCTGGGTGATGCGCGTGAGGATGGTGAGCATCTGCTTGGTGCCGATTCGGCACGGCGAGCATTTGCCGCAGGACTCGGACTGCGTGAAGTTGGCGAAGAACCGCGTGATGTCCACCATGCAGGTATTCTCGTCCATGACCACCATGCCGCCGGACCCCATGATGGCGCCGATCTGCTGCAGGGTTCCATAATCAATGGGCATGTCCAGATGGCGCGCGGGCACGCACCCCCCGGACGGGCCGCCCATCTGCACGGCCTTGAACCTTCGGCCCTTGGGAATGCCGCCGCCAATGTCGAAGATCACATCGCGCATGCTGATGCCGATCGGCACTTCAACAAGCCCGGTGTTGTTGACTTTTCCGGTCAGGGAGAAAATTTTGGTGCCGCCGCTGGCTTCGGTGCCCAGAGCCGCGTACCAGGCCGCGCCCCGGTTGATGATGGTGGCGATGTTGGCCAGGGTTTCCACATTGTTGATGCATGTGGGCCTGCCCCACAGGCCCGAATTGGCCGGAAACGGAGGCCGGGGACGGGGCATGCCGCGCTTGCCCTCGATGGATGCGATGAGCGCGGTCTCTTCGCCGCACACAAACGCGCCCGCTCCTTCCTTGATTGTGATGTCGAAACAGAAATTGGTCCCAAGAATATTGTCCCCGAGCAGACCGGATTCGCGCGCCTGTGCAATAGCCACGCGCAGATTGGCCACGGCCAGCGGATATTCGGCACGCACATAGATGTACCCGTGCGCATCGCCGATGGCGTACGCGGCGATGGCCATGCCCTCGAGCACCAGGTGCGGGTTGCCTTCAAGAACGCTGCGATCCATGAACGCCCCCGGATCGCCCTCGTCCCCGTTGCAGATCAGATACTTGACCCGGCCCGGCGCTTTTCGGGTGAACTCCCATTTCATGCCCGTGGGAAACCCCGCGCCGCCGCGGCCACGCAGTTTTGCGTCCTTGATTTCCTGTATCACATCCTCCGGGGACATTCCCGTGAGCGTTTTGGTGAGCGCCGAGTAACCTCCGCGCGCGATGTAATCCTCGATACTGCGCGGATCAATAAGCCCGTTGTCCGCGAACACGATCCGCTTCTGTTTTTCGTAGAACGGGATCTCCTCTTCGAGGCGCACCTGCCGGCCCGACGCCGGGTCCGTGTACAGCAGGCGCGGCACCACATTCTTCTTGATCACGGTTTCATAGATGATTTCCTTGACATCTTCCTCGGAAACACCGCAGTAGTACACGCCCATGGGATGGATGACCAGGTTCGGCCCGTTTTCGCAGAACCCGTGGCATCCGGTTTCCATGACATCCACTTTGTCCGCCAGCCCGGCGCGCTGTACTTCGAGACGCAGGGCCGCCAGCACGGGTTCGCTGCCGAAAGCGCGGCAGCCCGTTCCGCCGCACAGAGCGATGCAGGGTTTGGACGGGTCGCGGCGGCGCGCCAGGGTTTCGCGCAGGGACAGCAGTTCCGATGGCGAGGTCAGCATTTTCATGGATTCGGCCCTTTCTCACCGGCTCGCGTACTGGGACAGCACCGCGGCGATTTTTTTGGGGTTCATTTTGCCGTAATAGGAATGGTTGACCACCATCACGGGCGACAGGGCGCACGCGCCCAGGCACGCCACGGTCTCCAGGCTGAACCGGAAATCCGCCGTGGTTTCCCCGTCCTGGATGCCCAGTTCATTTTGAATCAGTTGCAGGATTTTTTTGCCCCCGCGCACATGGCACGCGGTGCCCCGGCACACGCGCACCACATTGCGTCCGCGCGGCGCCGTGTAGAACTGGGAATAAAAAGTAATCACCCCGAACACCTGGCTTGGAAACAGCCCGAGCGCCCCGGCCACGCTGTCCACGGCGTCTCGCGGAATGTATCCGCACTCCTCCTGAACCTGCTGCAGCAACGGAATGAGCGACGACTGGTCTCGCGGGAAACCGGCGATGATTTCCCGCAGCGCTTGCTGTGAAATTCCCGGCGCTTCCGGCGCGGTTTGCACTGGCATCACATCCTCTCGATTTGCACGGCGCACATTTTGCGGTTCGGGGTTCTGGTGACAACATCCAGTTGCGTGGAGAACAGGGAATTGACCTCGGCCGCGGACATGGAAACCGGCACGAAGACCACGCTGCGCGGCAGGCCGGGAGTGATTCTGGCGGGCAGTTCCATGGACCCGGCGCGCGAGACGATTTTCACGCGCTGCCCGTCGGCTACGGCCAGGCCCTCGGCGTCTTCGGCCCCGATCTCCAGGAAACATTCGGGAAACATTTCCTTGAGTTGCTTCGAGTGCATTGTGCGCGCGCCGCTTCCAAAGTGGTAAAGATGAGAACGGGTGATCAGCGAAAACGGGAAGTTCATGTCCGTTTCTTCATCGGGCACCAGGTATTCCACTTTCATGAACTGCGCGCGGTCCCGGTGAGGGAACGCGTGTTCATAGAGCACGGGGCTGCCCGCGTGATCGGCGTTCTCGCAGGGCCAGTGCAGGGTCTGGCGCTCCAGCCGCGCGTAGGAAACCCCGGCGTATATGGGTGCAGCGCGCGCGATTTCGGCCATGATGTCCGCTGGTGATTTGTACTCCGCGGGCAGGCCCATGCGGCGGCACAGGTCTGAAAGCACCTGCCACTCGGCACGGCTCTGTCCGGGCGGATCCACGGCTTTGCGCACGCGCTGAATGCGGCGCTCGGCGCTTGTGAATGTGCCGTCCTTTTCCGCGAAACACGCCACGGGCAATACCACATGCGCGAGGTTCGTGGTGGGTGTGGGGAAGATGTCGAGGGCCACAAAGAAGTCCAGAGATTCGAGCGCTTTCTTCATAGTTGTGGAATCCGCGAATACGGCCACGGGATTTGCGCCCACATTCATGATGGCGCGGATGCCGCCAGCCGCGGCCTGTGAGATGATCTCCACGCCCGTAAGCCCGTCCCCCGCGGGCGGCGCCACGCCCCATAATTTTTCAAGATCCGCGCGCGCTTCGGGGTCCGACACTTTGCGGTATCCGGGCAGGTAATCCGGCAACACGCCCATGTCGCATGCGCCCTGCCCGTTGTTTTCCTTGACCAGCGGATACACGCCCACGCCCGGACGCCCTATGTTGCCCGTGGCCATGGCCAGGTTGGCGATGGCCAGCACCGAATATGTGGCGTTGGGATAGTGCGTGATGCCGGAACCGTAGATGATGCAAGCGGCGTCCGCTCCGGCGAATATGCGCGCGGCCTCCAGGATCTGCTCCTCGGGGATGCCCGTAACCTTGGCCGCATACGCGGGCGGATAGCGCCGGGCGCATTCGAGCAGCTTGTCCAGCCCGTCAACGCGTTCGCGCACGAAATCCTTGTCGTACAGGTTTTCATCCATAATCACGCGCAGCATGGCGTTGACCAGCGCGATGTCCGTGCCCGGCGCCGGGCGGAGCCACAGGTGCGCGAACGGTGTCATGCGGCTCTGGCGCGGATCGGCGAGCAGCAGTTTCGCGCCGTGGAAACGCGCCGCGCGCTTGATTTTCTGGGCGATGAGCGGATGCGATTCGTGCGGGTTCGCGCCAAGGCACAATATCACGCCGCTTTTTTCGATGTCCGCGATGGTTCCGGTCGCGCCGGGATATCCGAACGCCTTGGTCAAACCCACGATGTTCGGCGAAGTGGACATGCGCGCGCTGCTGCTGACATTGTTCGTGCCCACGGCCGCGCGCGCGAATTTCTGAATCAGATAATTCTCTTCGTTGGTGCAGCGGAACGAGCCGAACACGGCTATGCTGTCCGGGCCGCTCTGCTCCCTGATTTGCGTGAGCCTGTGCGCGATCAGATCCAGGGCCGCATCCCACGACGCCTGTTTAAAGGATCCATTTTCTTTAATGAGCGGAACCGTGAGCCGTTCGGGGTTGTGAATGTAGTCATGGCCGTAATGGCCTCGCACGCACAGGGACGCGCCGTTCACGGAGTTTTCCTCGTTCGGCTCAACGGACATCACGCGGTTGTCGCGCGTCTGCAACATGATGGAACACCCGCTGCCGCAGAACGAGCACACCGTCGGGGTTTGCTCCAGGCCCGTTCCGCGGTACTGCCGCGTCTTCTCGGACAGAGCGCCCACGGGGCACAGGGTCACGCATGTGCCGCAGTATTCGCATGCGGCCTTGTCCAGAGGCATGTCGAACGGTGTGGCCGGCCGGGCGTTGAACCCGCGGCCCGCGAAGTCTATGGCCCCGATGACCTGGATCTCCTGGCACGCGCGCACGCACAAACCGCACATGATGCACTTGGTCAAATCCCGCTCGATGAATGCATTGGCGGTCTCGATTTCCGAAAATCGGCGGATGCGATCCATGTCAATGTCGCCAATGCCCAAATCCGCGGCCAGGGCGCGCAGCGCGCACGCGTTGCCCTTGTCGCACAGCACGCACGCCTCGGGATGGCTGGACAACAGCAGTTCTACCACGGTTCTTCGGGTTTCAAGCACGAGCGGGGAATCCGTGCGGATGGTCATGCCGGGCGCAATGGGCGTTACACATGACGCCACCAGCGCGTGTCGTGCTTCATCCTCGACCAGGCAAACGCGGCACGCGCCAAACGGCGCCACATGCGGGCTGTGGCACAGCGTGGGAATTTCTACGCCTGCCTCGCGCGCGAGTTCCAGTATGGTCATTCCGCTGCGGCCGCTGATTTCCTTGCCATTCAAAACGATAGTAATCGTTTCCATGCGGGAAATCTCCCTCGGCTATTGGTTATGTGCAAATCCGGTTTCTTTGGATGTATTATACCCTACTTTGAATTGCGGGCAAACCGGAATCATACGATTTTTTTGCGCATGGCAAAATCCCGCAGGAACATGAGAATCAAAGACGCAACAGGCGTTGCGCGTGCAAGGAGAACGCGCGCCTCCGCGCGTTCAGCTATGTAGCTGGCAAAAAATGGGAATTGCTATGCGGGCTTGACTGCGCCGATGGACAACAGCACATTGGCGTACCAGCCCTGGTCCGCGGTGGCGATGGTGAGCGCCACATCCTCGCCGCTGGCGGCCTCGTAAAAGCCGGGGATGTCCAGCTCTTCAAGATCCACGGCCGCGCCCTCGCGCTTGAAAATGGCGCGGAACTCGTCCCAAGCGGGCGGGTCGTTTCGCATTGCGTATGGTCCCTCGGACGCGGGTTTCATGACCGCCGCACCCTGTATGGGGATCGCGGACGCTACGGCGTCCAGCGCCTGCGCAACGGTGACCACGCCCGGCGACAGGTTCAGGCACACGAGCGCGGCGTTGGGGCCGAGCCGCGTGGAAAACGGGAAATTCCCGTCCGCGATCAGCACCTTGGCGTTGTGCCCGGCCGCGCCCAGCGCGGACAGTATTTCCGGATGCAGCAGTTTGTATTTGAGCATGATCCGCCTCCCTGTTCTTGGCGTCGCGTCAGAACTCGATGCCTTTCTGCGCCTTCACGCCCTGCTCGAACGGATGCTTGATCAGGGTCATCTCGGTGACCAAATCCGCCATGTCCACGAGTTGCGAATGCGCGCCCCGGCCCGTGACCGCCACATGCATCTCCGGCGGCCTGTTGCGCAGCGCGTCCGCCACGGTTTCGATCTCCAGCACGCCGTATGTAATCAGATAGGTCAGTTCGTCCAGGATGACCATGCCGTGCCGGTTTTCCGCGATCACGGACCGGGCCAGATCCCAGGCTTCGCGCGCCACGCGCTTGTCTTCCTCGATATTGTCCGACTGCCATGTGAATCCGCGGCCGCACACATGCCATTCCAGCAGGTCCTCGAACCGCTTTGCGGATTCCAGTTCGCCGTACTTCCACGATCCTTTAAGAAACTGGATCATGCACACGCGCATGCCCTGCCCCATGGCGCGGAACGCCATGCCCAGCGCGGCCGTGGTCTTGCCCTTGCCGTCGCCCGTGTTGATTATCAGCAAACCACTGGTCATGCACGCTCCTCCCGCTTTGCGTTCCATCGCCATATTATACTACCCTTGCCGCATGTGATGGAACCGCGTTACTACGCTTCGGACACGCCCGCGTCGCCAAAGGTGGCCATTTCATGATACAGCTTGAGCGCCGCGTCCACGACCGTAGCAGCCAGGACCGCGCCCGTGCCCTCGCCAAGGCGCATGTCCAGAGCCAGAATCGGGCGCAGCCCGAGCGCCTCGACAACCGCCGCATGCCCCGGTTCGGCCGAA
>JAGUYV010000472.1 GCA_020061125.1 bacterium
GTCGCTGTTCGCCAGCCT
Organism: bacterium; assembly: GCA_020061125.1. GTDB lineage: Bacteria > UBP15 > UBA6099 > UBA6099 > DSWB01 > DSWB01. Next base: position 19 of record JAGUYV010000472.1, read on the forward strand.
GGCGCGCGGCATGTTCGGCGCCGGGGAGCTGCCCTGGCCCATGATCGGCCTGGGGCTGGGCATCGGCGCGGGCATCATTGCGCTGGACGAAATTCTCAAGGCTGCGGGCGCGCGGTTCCGCGCCTATGTCATGCCCGTGGCCGTGGGCATTTACCTGCCCCTGTCCCTGTCCGTGCCTATGTTCGCGGGCGGGATACTGGCGCATCTGACCCGGAACAGCAACCGGGCGCACGCGGGCGTTCTGTGCTCGTCCGGGCTGATTGCAGGCGAGGCCATCACCGGCATAGCCGTGGGCGCGGCCATGTACTTCGGCAGCGGCGTTCTGCCGGTGTCCGTGAGCGCGCCGCCCGCGCTCACCCTGGCCGCCGCGGCCGCTGTCATGGGCGGGCTGTGGATCGTCAGCCGTAACGGGCAAGGCAAATAAACCTGTTTTCCCGGCGCGATTATTTATAATACAGAGTGCAGCGCGGCCCGCACGGCCGCGCCTCTTTGCGATTGGACCTGTCATGGAAATTCGCAACATCGCCAACATCGCCCATGTGGACCACGGTAAAACCACGCTCATTGACGCGCTGCTCAAGGCGGGTGGCGCATTCCACAGCCGCGAACAACCCGCCGAGCGTGTCATGGACAGCTTCGATCAGGAGCGTGAGCGCGGCATTACCATCTTCGCCAAAAACGCCGCCCTCATGTGGAAAGGCTCCAAAATCAACATCGTGGACACTCCCGGCCACGCGGATTTCGGCTCCGAGGTCGAGCGCGTGCTGCGCTCCGTGGACGCCACGCTCCTGCTCGTGGACGCCTTCGAAGGCCCCATGCCACAGACCCGGTTCGTGCTCGGCAAAGCCCTTGAAATCGGCCTCAAGGTGCTTGTCGTCATCAATAAAATTGACAAGCCCATGGCCCGGCCCGAGAAGGTGCTCGATCTCACCCTGGACCTTTTCGACAGCCTGGGCGCCACGGAAGAGCAACTCGATTTCCCGTACATATACACCATCGCGCGCGAGGGCATCGCCATCCGCAGCCTCGAGGATCCGCACGAGGGCATCACGCCCCTGTTCGACTTCATCATGGAGCATGTGCCGCCCGCTTCGGCCGACACGGGCGGCGGGTTCCTGATGCAGCCCGCCACCCTGGACTACGACAACTATGTGGGACGCCTGGCCGTGGGCCGGGTGTACAGCGGCCGCATGCGCGGCAACTCGCCCGTTGTGGTGCTGGACAGCAACGGCGCGCCCCGCGCCGCAAAGACCAGCCGCGTGTACTCGTTCGAGGGCCTGCGCCGCGTGGAGGCCAAGGAGATTTTAGCGGGCGACATCGTGGCCATCGCCGGCATACCGGACATCTATGTGGGCGAAACCATAGCGGACTCCGAAGACGCCGAACCGCTGCCCGCCATCCGCGTGGATCCCCCCACCCTCGCCATGTCGTTTCTGGTCAACAACTCGCCGTTCGCGGGCCGCGACGGGCAGTTCGTGACTGGCCGCCAGGTGTTCGCGCGTCTCATCAAGGAAGCCGAAACCAATGTGGGCCTGCGCGTGGAGCGCGACCCCAACTCCGACACCTTCCGCGTGAGCGGCCGCGGAGAAATGCAGCTCGCCGTGCTCATCGAGTCCATGCGCCGCGAGGGGTTCGAGATGCAGGTCTCTCGCCCCGAGGTCATCATGCAGAAGGTCGAGGGCAAGATGTACGAGCCTGTGGAGCGCGCGGCCATCACCGTGCCGGACGACATGACCGGCCGCATCATCGAGGCCGTGAACCAGCGCCGCGGCGCGATCGGCCAGATGCTCAACGCCGGGGACCGCACCATCATCGAATTCGACATCCCTACGCGCGGGCTGCTCGGGTTCCGCAGCGCCGTGCTGCTCATGACCCGCGGCGAGGGCACTCTCTACCACACATTTGATCACTACGGCCCGCACCGGGGCGAGATCGGACGGCGCACCGTGGGATCCATGATCAGCGGCGCAACCGGCAAGGCTCTGGCCTTCGCCCTGTTCAACCTTCAGGAGCGCGGCCGCCTGTTCATCAATCCCGGCGACGAGGTGTACGAGGGCATGATCGTGGGCGAACACAACAAGGGTGGTGACCTGGTTGTGAATCCCATGAAGGGCAAGCAGCTCACCAACATGCGCGCTTCCGGTTCGGATGAAGCCATCAAGCTCACGCCCGCGGCCCCTCTCACGCTGGACGCCGCCATCGAGTACATTCAGGACGACGAGTTTGTGGAAGTGACCCCGCACCACATCAGGCTGCGCAAGAAAATCCTCCAGAAGGCGGACCGCAAGGTCCACGACCGCAAGGCGCGCTTCGTGTAAGCCCGGACCGCGCCATTGTTGACAAATACCCGCCGCAACAGAATAATGAGAAATGTTTTGAAGGGAATATGAAATTGCCGGTTTCGCCGGAAACACACGCGAGGGAGATGCACCATGAGGCGATATGCGAAGACGGCCGCAAGGCTTTTTGCCGCCGCGGCCCTGCTGGCGGCCCTGTCCGCACCCGCGTTTGCGCAAACATGCCGCGAACCCCTTTCCGAAGCCCAGCTCAAGGCGCTTGTGGAAAAAAACATGTGCACGCCGCTCGTGGGCGATGAGCAGCCCACCACATGCGGCTGTTTCACCAAGCGGTTCCCCGTGAGCTGCTCCAGCGTGAACGCCGACTGCGTGGGTGTGGAAGGCGTGGACTGGAACCGCCCGCTCATGGCCGGCAAGGACGACAAGGCCGAAACCATCCGTTTCTCAAGCATCAAGGCGTCCCGCGATGTCGTCACCAAGAAATCCCTGTTCCCAAGCGATCCCCGCACCAGCATCAAGCCCGTGGATGTAAACCCCGCCACCTTCGGTTTCGGCACGGACAAGCCCGTGTGGTGGAAGGAAGTTTACTATGTATATTGCGAGCCGAACTGGACCAATCCCGGCTCTTACGCGCAGCGCATCAACAACACGGTCGAGGGCAAGGACAACTGGATCCGAGGAGAAACCGGCCGCGAGATGATCGTGTACGAGCAGCGCCTCGGCTATTACATTTACATTGACTCCACAACCCAGCACGAGGTCAATGAAGTGGAATGGTCGGACAAGGACGAAAAGTGGCGCCGCCGCCGTTCGCCCTCGGTCAATTTCATGGAAAACCAATGATTGCAGCTTTGCGCTTGCTCAAGCAGGCTCTCATTTCGTGCGCGGTTCTTGCGCTTGTCGTGGCTTCGCTGCGCCCGGCCCGCGCGCAGGACGCCGCGGGCACGGGACATCTGAAATCCAAGATCAATGCGGAGTTTTCTTTCCCGGCCCAGGACTGGTCGTTTCACAATCCCGGCTCGGACTATTTTTCCGATTTCAAAGACATGAGAATGAACCTGTACGCGTCCAGCGCCGGGGGCTGCTCCATAGACATGTTCGCGATGCTCGACGGCGAACGCCTGGGGTTCATCGGCACATACATGGTCTCGCTGCAGGATTTTTTCGACATGCGCGGCGCGGAAACCGATGAGCAGTACGAGGTGTGGCGCGGAGACCGCGGCAAACGCGTGGTGGGCAAACTCCTGGTGCAGGGGCCTGCGGACAAGACCGGGGCCATGCACAGCCGGAATGCGGGCACGGCCCCGTACCGCAATGTCATTTACATGATCCTCAACAACATGAACCTTATGCGTCTGGCGTTTTCCGCGCCGGTGAAAGACTGGAGCAACCCGGAGTGCACGGCCAGGATAGATCGCGTTGTGAACAGTTTCCTGCTCAAAGGCGAACCCGATGCGCGCGAGGAGCGTGTGCTCACGGGCATGGCCAGCCGCATCACCGCGGACCGCTCAAGCCAGACGCCCGGCCCAGCGGTGATTGACAACGGGCAATCCGGCGCGAGTGCGGGACACGATACGCCTCCGGCGGCCGCTTCCGGCTCGTCCGAAACCGCAAGCCAGATCAAAGCCCTGCACGACAAGATTGACGCACTCACCGTGCGCCTGTCCGTGCTTGAATCCGGCCAGGAAAAGCTGCTCAAAAAGATTGACGAACTCACCGGGCAACTGAAAACCCAATGCGCTCCGCAGAGCGCGGACCAATAGCAATCCCGTGGATGGAATTTCATATTGTGCGAGAAATGCGTGTGCCCGGCGCGCAAGGCGCGGTTATTGCGTGATGCGGCGAATGGTGGACAGGTAACGGTCGGACATGGACAGGTAAAAGGCGAGGCCGTGTTTGAAGTTCTTGCCGATCAGCCCGTCAATGAACAGGCGGCTGATTTCCTTCTGCCGGGTGAGCACGATGTGCGAGCGCTTGAAGATCTCGCGCTCCTCCGGGTCCATGTCGCGCAGAATTGCGAGAAGCGCCGTGCGGGACCGGGGCTGGTACATCCAGAAGTACATCAGGTCCAGGGCGTTGATGATCATGATTTGCTCCAGGTCGCGCGCCTCGTGCCGGACCGAACTCAACAGCTTTTTCGGGGATTCGAGTTTCTCGAGCGCGCTGGTTTCCGGGAACAGCAGTTCCAGTCGCGCATAGGCGCTGAATACCTGTCCGATTTTGGCATGATAATCGGACAGGCGCTGCGCGACATTGATGCGGCGATCCGCTGCGCCCTCGATCATGCCCGCCACGCAGTCGCTGGCGAATTTCGAGATAATGGCCGCCCATTTCTGGAGCATATCGTCCACGGCCGGCGTGCCGGCTAAAACCAGGAATCCGCCGAACGCACTGTTGAACGCGATGGCCAGGGGGATGGACAGAATGCTGCGGAAGAAGTTGCCGATGATGGCGGCGCGCGGCAGGCCCCGCAGAGTGTTGTGCGTGGAGATGTACAGCCCGTTGATAAGCGCCATGATCGCATACAGGGCCACGGGGTTGGTCGCCGTGGTGACGCCCATGCCGCGATCCAGAAGCACGGTTTTGACCAGGTAATCCAGCAGGGGAACCGAAAATCCGGTGTAGAGCAGGGAGTCGGCCACGCGCTCCCAGCTCACATAATCCTTCCATTTCAGAAGAGAGTATTTGTGGAACCCGCGTCCCGCGATCACGGACTGAATCACATTGCGCACGCCGGTGATGCCGAACCAGATGAACGCGCCGCAGTAGGCCAGAAGCCACCAGTCCTTGGTGAGGGCGAATGCGGCAAAGGCCGGGAGGAAGCCGATGAGTACCTTAAGCTGGTTTTTCAGCCCGGTGTTGAGGTATGTCCAGGACTTGCGGGCGGGGCGCTTTTCCGCGTTTGCGGGCGCGCCGCCGTCCGTGCTCTCACGCATGCCGCCCAGAGTCACGATGTTGCCCTTGTGCCTGTCCACGGTGGGGTTGTAGTTCCTCTGCCAGTCCACCTTGATCTCGTGGGACAGGGACTGCATTCCCGGCAGGCGGCCGAGCATGGCGGCGGCCGGCCCGAGTGTCGGGCGCGGGACCCATGTGACACGGCGGTATGCGGCGATGTTCACGGGGATTTTTTTGTAAAAGGAATTCCCCGGATTTTTGATTTCGCGCTGCGCGCGCGGGGGCAGGGTGTGCGTGATGGCGAAGCCCATGCCATAGGTGTTCTCCGCGCGGCCCGCGGAGTCCGAACCGATGCGGGATTTGAGAGGCGCTCTGCGGTACATGGTTTTCAAAGTATCCATGTCCCGGAGAATCGCGCGCAGGCGCTCCGTGCGTTCCGGCGGCGCGCCGCTTTCCTCCTGCCCGCGAATCAGCTTCATGATGAAGTTTTTCAGGCCGACCACATTGCCCTTATTCAGAATCTGGCGCAGTTCGTTGATCTCCAGGCTGTGCAGGGGCTGCCCGGAGGCCATGTCCTTGAGGTTGAAGATCTCCAGCCCCGTTATGGCGCCGCGGCACTCGTAGAGCAATTCCAGGGCGTCGGCGGTGTCGAGGCCGCTCAAGTTCAGAATGAAACGGCTGCGGCAGGGCAGGCGGCTCAAGCGGTCAATCAACTGGAGCGGGGTCAGTGAAAGCAGGAAAGGCGTGTCTCCGGCCGGTGCGCCGTGCGGGCGTGAGTCGTCCGGCGCCAGGCATTCTTTTTCCAGATCCTTCTGGGAGATTGGCAACGGCGCGCCCGCCGCAGCCGCGGCCTCGGCCAGACCCAGGTGCAGGAACTCGGCAAGGTGCAGGGCCGAAGCCTGGCCCGCGCCCACAAAGGCCCGGAACGCGCGCTCGTCCGCGGCAGGCGGCTCGAACCCGAGTTTGTCTTTGAGCGCAAACCGGCGTCGCGTGTTGTATTCGTTCAGCAGATCCAGCACGCGCGCTTCCTGAAAACGCGACACCTCGCGCCCGAGGCGCAGAACCTCTTGAACCGCGTCCTCGGACAGAAAATTCAGAAATTCATCCGAGGAGCCGATGTCGGAGGGAGTCCAGATGATCTCGGCGAAGCGATCGTGGAACCGCGCCGGGAATTCCAGTCCGATGCGCACGCTGATGCCCATGATGTCCGCGGCTTCGAGCAGCTCGTCCGCGGCTTCGGGCGTGATGTGGTTGTAGTGAATGACCGTGAGCTTGCGGATGCCCTTGATCCAGGCGTCCATGATGAGGTGGGACGGGGTTTTGCGACCCTTGGTGTTGGCGTCGTGAACATGGTGGTCGAAAGTGACCTGGTTCCATTCCTCGGGCATTTCGAGCAGGTGATAGCGGCGCAGCAGGGCGCGGATCACGGCGGGACGCCCCGTTGTTGCGGAGCGGAAATCATGGGCCAGCTCGAGTTGCAGCCGGTCGTCGCCGCGCGCGCGCAGCAGGTGCTTCATGACCTCGACCAGCACGCGGGCGGCGTTCACGCGCATCGCGCCCTGGGTGCCGTTCAGCACTTCATCCCGCAGGGAGCGCAGAGCGTTGAGCCGATCCGCGGCCGCGCCCGCGTCTATGGTGTCCAGCAGGCTGCTGGCCGCATGCGCGATGCGCAGGTCCTGGGACGCCGCCAGTTCCTTGATGCCCCGGGGGTGAAGGTGCGGATTCAGCAGCTTCTTGAAGCTCTTCCGCCCCTTGTCGCGCCCAATGACATCATTGACGATTTTGAGAAGGTCGTGATCCTGGGGATCAAAAAAAAACATTTCTGAACAACCCTCCCGCCGGTGTCCGGGCGCTCCGCGATAGCGCGGGCCGCGGGCCGGGCAACGATCCGCGCCCCGGCGCCGGTTCGCGAATTGAAACATATTCTAAACCATATCCTAACGAAACTCTAACAATAATGCCCGGCCCTCCAACACCTTAATTCACGGATATCCAACACCGCCCCGTGGGCCTTGATGGTAGAATTGCGGCATGAGAGAACCGGCCCTGTCCATTGTCATCGTGGCCTGGAATGTGAGGGATCTGCTGCTCGATTGCATTCGCTCCATCATTGAGAACACGGCGCTGGAATACGAGATCATCGTGGTTGACAATGCGTCGTCCGACGGCACGGGCCGTGCGATGGGCGAATTTGCGGACCGGGTGGCGTTCGTTCCGATGGAGCGCAATTGCGGATTCGCGGCGGCCGCGAACCTTGGCATCCGGCGCAGCCGCGGGGATTTCATTCTGCTGCTGAATCCGGACACACTCGTTTGCGGGGACTGCCTCGAAACCCTTGTGCGGGTTCTGGAAACCGAGAGCAAAGCGGGAATCGCAGGCCCTATGCAGATTGACCGCAACGGGCGGATGCAATGCTCCGCGCGCAGGTTCCCGTCCTGGACAACGGTGTTTTTCGGCGGCAGTTCGCTGCTGTGCAGGATTGCCCCGGAGAACAGATTTTCGAGGCGGGAGAGGCCGTGCTTCAATCACAAAACCCAGGCGCCTCTGCGGGTGGACTGGGTAACGGGCGCGTGCCTTATGATGAGGCGGGAAACGCTCGACGCCACAGGAGAACTGGACGAGCGGTTTTTCATGTATTGGGAAGATGCGGATTTGTGCCTTCGCGCGCACAGAGCGGGATGGGAGACATATTGGGCGCCGTCCGCGACAATCCGGCACACAGGCGGAGCGTCAAGCCGCCAGGCGCCACTGCGATCCGTGGTTCATTACTACCGCAGCATGTACCTGTATTACTGCAAGAACATCGGCGTCGGCGGGCGCGGATTCGTCAGATTGTGCGTGCTGATTTCCATCGGAGCATGCTGTGGAACCGCCCTGATCGCGTCTGTCATCGGACACACGGCATCCCGATCTGCAAAAAGGATTTCAGGCGAGGCATGGTAAGGGCGCGTGTGCGAGTCATTGCTCTTTGGGGACGATCAGGGCGCGGCCGCGGTGCGGAATGGCCTGCAGGCGCGCGTCGTACACGCGTTCGAGCACGGACTCGTCCCAGGGGTTTTCTCCGGGGCCGGGGCGAAATATGCGGCGATCCTTGAGAAACACGAAGTTGTCACCATAAAGAAACGCCATGTTCGGGTCGTGCAGCACGGCCAGCACGGTGAGTCCCAGGTCCAGAAACTCGCGCACGAGTTTCAAAAGACGCGCTTGGTTGAAAATGTCCAGGCTCGAAGTCGGCTCGTCCAGCAAAATCACGCGCGGCTCCTGGGCAAGCACACGGGCGATCATCACAAGCTGCTGTTCGCCCCCGGAGAGTTCGGTGAACGCGCGGCCGCGCAATCGGCCGATGCCGATGGCGTCTATGGCGCGCTCGGCCTTTTCGCGGTCTTCGGCTTTTGGCGCGAACGCCACATGCGCGGCGCGGCCCGTGAGAACCACATCTTCCACGGTGAAGGGAAACACGGAGGTGTGCGACTGGGCCAGGAATCCGAGCAGGCGCGCCCGGCCCGCGAGGCTCATGGCCGCGATGTCCTGTCCCAGAACAGACACGCGTCCCGCGTCCGGCGTCAGAAGCCCTGCCGCGAGCCGCAGCAGCGTGCTCTTGCCGCTGCCGTTTTTTCCGAGCAGAACCGTGAACTGCTTTTCGGGAATGTCCAGGGAGATGTTTTCGAGCACGGCGCGCCGGCCGTAAGAAAAAGCCAGGTCCCTGATCTCGATGGCTGCGCTCATGCGGTTCTCCCGGCTGGGCCTCCCTCACAGATTCCAGCCGATGCGGGATTTTTTGAGAAGATAAATGAAGAATGGGCTGCCGATCAGCGTTGTGAAAATGCCGATGGGGATTTCGAACGAAGCCGCGGCGCGCGAGCAGGTGTCCACAATGAGCAGGAACGCGCCGCCGAAGGTGAAGCATGCGGGAATGGAGCGCGAGTTGTCCGGGCCGAGCATCATGCGCACCATGTGCGGAATCACCAGGCCCACCAGCCCGATGACGCCGCCCGCGGCCACGGCCGCGCTGGCCGCAAGCGTGGCCGGAACCAGAACATTCAGTTTTTCCCTTTCGGGATTCAGCCCCACCGCGCGCGTTTCCTCGTCCCCCATGGCCAGCACATTCATGCGCCACCGGAACAGGAACATGCCCGCCGCGCCCGCCAGGATCAGCGGCCCGGAACTCGCCACCTTGTCCCAGTTCGCCGTGTGCAGGTTGCCCATTGTCCACTGCACGATGGTTTGCAGCTTGAACGGGTCCGTGACGAACTGCACGATGGTGAGCAGGGCGGTGAAAAACCCGGACACGATGATGCCGCTCAAGACCAGGGCCACGACAGACACGCTGCGGCCCGAGCGCGCAAGGAAATAGCTCATGCCCACGGCCAGCAGGCCAAAGGCGAAGGCCGCGAGCTGCACGGGCAGCCATCCCGTGGCCAGGGCAAGAGCCGCGCCAAACGCGGCCGCTGCGGACAGGCCCAGAATGTACGGCGACACCAGCGGATTGCGGAACACGGACTGCATGGCCGCGCCGCTCGCGCCCAGCGCGCCCCCCACCAGAAAGGTCAGAAGCGCGCGCGGCAGCCGGATGTTGAGCGTGACCGAGCGCACGAGAAATTCATTGACATCCGGGGAAAGCTCCGCGCCCGTCGCCGCGGACCACA
>JAGUYV010000227.1 GCA_020061125.1 bacterium
ATGCGCGTGGCCGTGACCTTGATGTACTCCTGCACATCCGGCCGCGAAATGTCCAGCAGCGCCGCGCCGGTTCCGGGGTTTGCCAGAATCCACTTGGGATGCTTTTTGGCAATCGGAGAATCCGGCGCAACATGGAACGGCCGCCATACCAGGCCGGGTTTGAACCCGTGAGCGCGCACCGCGTCGGCTGCGGCCTTGATCCGCGGGGACTGGCTCAACGCATCCGGGCCGGGATCCAGAAAGATCATGTCCGGCGGAGACGAATTCGCTGCAAGCGTCCCGGCGTGTCCGGCCGCGGCCTCCTTTTTCAGAACCTGATCCTCGCCTGTGAGTTGCGCGGCCAGCACGGGTTTTTGCAGGGGTGAGGCTTTCGAGTGCGCCGCAGCCAGACCCGCCAGCTCATCGAGTTCTGCATTCAGGGACCCCCATGCGGGGATAAGAGCCAGGGTTTCGGAAGTGAAGCTGTCGCCCTGGGCCACACGGCGGGCCGGCCCATACAGGCAATTGGCGCGGAACACGGAGAACCCTGTGCGTTCGCCCTGCGGTTCGCGCGGCGCCTGGCCCGGGGTGAAGGCATGCTCGATGCGCACATCCGCGGCGGTTTGGGTCACGAAGCCCGCAACCAGCCCGCGGTTGGCGGCCGCGTCAAGTGCCGCAGCGAACCAGCAGTGCGTTCCAAGCTGCAAATCCGCGCAGGGCGCGCCCGTAATCTGCGCCCGGTCCGGAGTTAGGCCAATGAAAACGCCTCCATGGGGCGGTCCGGACACAAGCGGGCTAAGCGATTCCACAAGCAGGCCCCGCGTGCCGCGGTTCACAACTTTAATCGCCACCAGCACGCCCGCGGCCCGCTCGTAGGTTGTCAGAATGTTGACCAGTTCGGCGCGGGGCTTTTCCATGCGGCGCGTTATGATAACCCGGCGGCCCCGGCCCACGGCATCGTTGAAATCCTCTTTATACCATGACAGGCGCGCGTCTCCGGCCATGGCCAGGGTCTGTGGCGGGCCGCCGCCCGCAATCACCACAGCTTCGGAATGCGCCTGGCTTGCCACCAGTTCACCCTGGGTGCGAGCCACATCAAAACGGCCGCTCGTCAAATCGTATTTCACAACTACGCCTGAACCGGCGATAAACAGATATTCTCCCTGCGCGATGACATTCAGTATCTCCGGCGCGGCCTGCGCCGCGCCGCCGCAGCACAGCGCCAGAATCGCCGCAAGCAAAATATTCCTCATCCCATGGTGTCCTTGTCTCATGCCGTTCCCTCTCCGGCCCGCGCCGGCATTCCAGCCGCCCTACATGGAACTGATTATAGGCGCGCGCAGACTGCCCGCGCAACACGCGCGCCCCCTCGTGCGTTGCGGCATTGACGATCCCGCCGCGCTTCTATACAATAATACTCCGGCACGGGACGATTGCTTTCACCCGCGCCCGAAATCTCGGGAGTCCAGAAACCTCATGGCTGTATCCTTTAAAGAAAACGATTTGATCTGGAACGACACCCACGGCATCGGCCGTATAACGCTGTTCGATGAGGAGGGAATCCTCATCGAATTTGATACGGGCGCCGAAGAACTTTTCGAGACCGGCCCGAAAAAACACCCGCCGCTTGTCAAACTGGACCCGGCGGGTTTTTTATTGCAATTCAGAACAGAGCCGGACGCCATGCGCGCCCTGGCTGCGGAAAAACCTGCGGACATCGTCGCCCTTTTGCACACGGATTTCGGTGATACCCTGAAAGATGCGCAGATTCAGCGCATCGTCAGCGGCCGCGCGATCGAGCCTGACGCGTGGGCCGAGTGGTGGAAGTCCGTCCAGGCCGCGCTCAAGGACGACCCGCGGTTCAATCTGGAAAAGAACTCTGTGCAATACCTCGGTGACATGGTGGAAATCGCGGGAGACCTGCTGCACGAATTCAAGACCGCTCGCAATCTCAAGGAACGGCAGCGCGCCGCGCGCAAAATCCTGAAAATGGAAGAAAAAGGCGTACCCGTTGACGACGCCAAAGAAGCCGCAATCCTGTTCTTCGCGGGCACTGCGGCCAACGCTTCGAACACCCTGGGCGCGCGGCTCGAGGCCCTGCTTTTCCTCGAAACCCTCGATTCCGTGGAATACCGGCGGCAGAAAACATCCATCGAAGACCGCGTCAAAAACCAGGATGTGCAGGACGCCGCCCAGGCCCTGGCCGATATCACGGACAAAATCATCGCCGGGCGTCTGCTCGACATTTACAAGGACCTGCTGGCGGATGTGTTCATTGACATCGCCTTCACGCTGACAAAACGCTATAAGAAACAGCAGCGCGACTGGATCCTGGATTCCCTGCTCGAGGACGAAAATTCCGAGTACATCAAAATCGTGCTCGACGCGGTTCTGCGGGATGTCCCCACCAACCAGCAGCCCTTCGTGTGGTTCGGCATGCGCATGCTGGAAAAACCCGAGAAGCTCATGGAGCTGGGCTATGATCGCGCCGACATTGTGCGCCGCTTCTTCAAGCTGCTGCTGGATGCGCACATCACCTCGGCGTTTTCGTCCAATCCCAAAGACGGCCCTTCGGTGAGCCGCGAGGAAGACGAAATCAAGAAATTCCTGCTCCAGAAGAAAAATATCGTCAAGCTGCTCAAGAAGCATCCGGACGAAATTGTGCTCCAGTTCGCGCATTCATACATGGACAACAAGGCCCTGTCCGACGAGGACAAAAAGGAAATGCTAAACCTGATGCGCGAAACCTGGACCAGCCTCAACTTCGAGGCTGCGGCCGCCGCGGCCGCCGCGGGCGGCGCCGCCAGCGAAATTGCGCTCACCCAGGAAGCCTACGATAAATACGAATCCGAATACCGCGACATCGTGGATGTGCAGATGCCCGAAATCTCCAAGGAGATCGGGCGTGCGCGCGAGTTCGGAGACCTCTCGGAAAACGCCGAGTACCATGCCGCCAAGGAAAAGCAGGGCATGCTCGCCAGCCGCATGCGGTACCTGGAACGCCTTCTGGAAACGGCAAGCATTATTTCCCAGTAATGCGCTCACGAGCGAACAGACAGTAAATTCCAACGCCGCCCAGCGCGGCGTTTCTGTTTCTGGCGGATTAATCCGGATCCCGCCCCGCGCCCTGCGGCGCGCCGGGGTCGCGATGGTTGTTGCGCGTTGTGAATCCACGGACCCTTTCCCGCAAGGCGCCGCTCTCACTGCGGCCCACTCCAGTGAAGGGGTGAAAGGACACGCCGCCGAACGGGCGCACGCCGCGGAACACCAGGAACATGTCCCTGAAGCGCGGCTCTCCCACCGGCCGCACCTCGCGCACCGTGGGCAGGAAGAAAAACACCACGACAAACCGCATGGCCGAGGAGACCAGGAAAATGAATTGCAGCGGAGAAAGAAAAGTGACGGTGAGCGCGCCCGTGGACAGAGTGGCCGGAGCGCGGGCGCTCAACCACGCGCCGAACATGGCGCCTAAAAAAAACCCGATGCCGTTAAAAAAGTTGAAATACGCGGCGCACCGCGCGCGCTTGGGCGGGGTCACGGCGTCGAATATGAAATTGTTGGACGCCAGGAACCAACCGGCCCAGGCCAGTCCGGCCAGCACCTGAATGGCCAGGATGTAAATGTAATCCGTGGACAGAAACCACAGGAGCGGGATCCAGGGAGAAATGGCCGTGCAGATGCGCATGGCCGCGCGGTTGCCGAACCGGTCCGCGAATGCGCCCCACCGGTGCATGGCCAGAAACTGCGAGCCTATGAACACGCCCTGGGCGATCATGAACTGCATGTAGCTGAACCCGAGGTCGCGGAGCATATAGACCGTGAAGAACGGGGCGGCCATCTGCACGGCGAAGGTCATTAGAGACACGAAATACACGAAGTGCGCGAAGTTGGACCGGCCGCTGCGGCGCAGGAAACTCCAGAAGCTGAAATATGCGCCCTGGGGCGGATTGTAGGGCGCTTCGAAATGCCCGGCCAGAGCCAGGGTCGAGCCGACGCGCGATGCGACAGCCAGCCCCAGAATCACTGCAAATCCCATGCGTGCAGCGCCTGTGTTGTCAAACCATTCGAGAATCAGCCCGGCCGCCGCCATGGATGCGAACAGCACGAGTTGCGACAGGCCATTGCGAAATCCGAGATATGCGCCCCTGTTCCGTTCCGTGGTCAAATCCCCGATCAGGCTGTTCCAGGCGGGCAGCACCACGCCGTTCACCGAGAAATAACCGATACCGAACAGCACCAGAAGCCACGGTGAGCTTGTGCCCTGCGCCACGGTCATGAACATCCAGAAAAGGATCGCGGTCTGAACGACCACCGCGCCCACGATGATGCGCTTGCGCACGCGCAAGCGCTCCACCAGCGCAATGCCGAGGAACTGCGCGAAGGCCAGGAAAAGCTGGGGCGCGGACGCGAATGCGCCGATTTGAAAAGTGGTGGCGCCCACGGCGATGAGCAGGGGGATGAAGTAGGTTTCGCCGAATCCCACCATGGACGCGTAGAAGCAGCCGTCCGCCACGCTGTAGCGCATGCTGCGGCGTCTTTTCTCCGCAGGGATGGCCGCGGCTTCGTCAGCCGGCGCTTCCCGTGCGTGTGGTTGTGTGCTGTCCGTGTCCGGCATGATCCGGCCCGCGCGATGAAATTTGCGCTTTGTCTCCCGCATTTCTGGAAACGCAAAGCGGTTTTCCGCTCATTCGAAGTGTATGGGCCGTTTTCTGGGATTTCAATACCGCGCGAATGCCCGCCGCGCTATGAGCGCACGGCGGGGCCGTCGTCTCCAACGGAGTGCTGATTCAGCAGATCGAGCACCAGGGACGGGCTGGCGTTGGCCTGGACCGCGGCGCTGGCGTTGCTTTGCGCCAGAACCTGCGATCGGGTGAGCGCGGTGATTTCCATGGCCATGTCCGCGTCCTCAATGTGCGAGCGCGCGGCTTCGATGTTGATAATTTCAGCCATGTTGTCTTCCAGGGTGTGCAGATACCGGTTCATGAGTGCGCCGTCTTCGGCGCGGCGCGTGTTCAGCGTGTCTATGGCGCCGCTGATGCTCTCAAGCGAATTGTGCGCCAGCGATGTGTTCGAGAAATTCGCGGTCACTCCAAGAGCGATGGAATCCACTTCAAAAAGGCTGATTTGCCCGGTATCCACATCCTTGATGTTTTGCGGCCCGAGCTGGACATTTCGCCCTTCCACGGGTTTTTCCGTGGGCTTGTTCACAAAGATGGCGAAGGAGGATGCAGTCGGTCCCTCGTTGTCAACGATGATGGTCCACAGTCCTTCGGCGGGATCGTCTATTATAAATTGTTCAGTGTAATAATCGCCCGTGGCGCTCAAATGCTGGCCCCATCCGTCATATTGAACGCTGGCCGCGCTGTCCATGGTTCCGATCCCGAAATCGTCGGGGTCTCCATTGTTGACTGCGGGCTGGGGCACGAACACGCCGTCATTTGACGCATAGGATTCCACGGTGCCCGGAACGCCGAAATTGAACGGGCAATACAGCCATCCGAAAGCCTCCGTACCGTCGGGAGACAACAGGTTGGCGTCCGGAAATTCCGCACCGGCCTCGAACCAGGCGAAGTTCAGTGTCACGGGCTGTCCCGTGCGGTCATAAATGGCTTTGAGATCGAGCGAAACAGTCTTGATTGCACCCTGGTAGAACCCGAAATTGCCCGCGCCAATCTCCGTCACGCTCGGGCCGAACACCTTGAGTTCGTTAAATTTCGTTTCCATGTTGATCTGATCCAGGGCTTGAATCAGAGAGGCCGCCTCGCCGGTCATCTTTTTGCGATCCGAATCCGTGAGCGTGGCCTCATTGGAAGCGCGCACGGACAATTCCTTGAGCCTAAGCAGGATGTCGTTGACTTCCTGCATGGCCGCGTCGCGCAGGCGCAGAAAGTTCACGGTGTCCTGAAGATTGGTGTTGGCCGTGCGCAGGCCCCGGATACGGGATGCCATGCCCTTGCCGATCCCCAGGCCGCTGGGGTCGTCCGCGCCGCGGTTGATAAACAGAGCGCTGCACAGGCGCTGGGTTGCATTTTGCATCCCGAAGCGGTTGAGACGGCCGTAATTGTTCGCCTTATTGGCGATGTCGTTGTTAATAAGGCTGATGATGCTCATGTGTCAAAACTCCAGATGGAAACCCGGCGGCGGCAAACGGCGCTTGCGGCGTCCATGCGTACATAGAAAAACCGAATGTCCCGCAGTTCGAAGTTGTCTCGGCCCGGCTTTCAAATATTAAGTTGCTGCCGCCCCGTCATGAGCCGGTGTTCGCGCGGCGGCGGGCGCAAACACTCTCAACATTATTTCGGCAGAGATCGTCCGGGACTTTAGCGGTTTTCCAGAGATGCCGGAACACTGCGCGCGGCATTGCGCATTTGCCTGTATAATACGCACAGGCGCAACGCCGTATGAATCGCACGCACTGGAGCCGGACATGACGGAAATCAGGGAACAACAACTCGAAGATCTGATGAGCAGGGCCGCGGCCTCTGGAGCGCGTTTTGCGGATGTGCGAGCCGTGACCGGAGACAGCTCCACGGTCGAGGTGCAGGACGGGCGCGTGGAAAAGGTGCACGCCACGCGCAGCCAGGGCGCGGGCGTGCGCGTTCTGGTGGGAAACGCCTGGGGTTTCGCATCGGTCAACAGTTTTCGGGAGGCGGATCTCACGGAGTGCCTTGAGCGCGCCCTGGAGCAGGCGCGCGCCCTGGCCCCGTACGCCACGGAGCCTGTCGAGCTTGCGGATTGCCCGGCATCGCGCGGCCAGGGCGGCCCCGGCGGGATTC
>JAGUYV010000401.1 GCA_020061125.1 bacterium
AACGCGCGGCCCGGCTGGCGCGGCGGCCGCGCTCAATTCGACGCCAATCCCGCCACGCCGGCCGCCAGCACGCCGATCCACAGCGTGCTTGTGCTCTTCTTGCGCTGGCTCGTTTCCTTGGCAAGCCCGGCGGACAGCACTTCAATCTGATCCTGCAACATGGCCAGTTCCTGGCGCAGCCGCTCGTTGTCGGCCTTGAGTTCCTCGTACTTGTCGCGGAACTCGACCGTGGACTTGGAAATGTCGGTCTGAATCACAACCTTGCCGCTCTCCACATCGCCCAGGCGCTTCTCCAGGGCGGCCACGCGCGTGTCGTAGTCGCTCATTTCACTGGAGAATTCCTCACTCAATTTTTTGATTTCCTTCATGTCCGTGGCGCCGAGCTTGAGTTCGCCGTTCTCGATCTGGTCAATGAGGCGGGACAGGGCCGCAGCGAACACCGCGCGGCTCACGGGCTGCTCGGGCCGGAACTCGCCGGTTTCATAGATGGCGATATAGCCGCGCTCCACGAGCATCTGGATGCTGTCGTACGCCCAGTGGTCGGGACTCATGTCGCTGATTTTCACTTCGGCGCGCGCGGGCAGAGCCGCGGCCATCACCAGAAACAATACGAGCATTGCTTTTTTCATGAACTCTCCACTCTCCTTGAATATTTTTCCCCACCGGGTCCGGCGCGAAGTCCGGGATCATTGCTCATCGGTTACCTGCAGAACCGCGTCCTCCACGATCTTATCCATGGCGCGGCCCCTGATGTCCGTGAGCTTGAGTTCATTGATGCGGATGTTGGCGTCACCGGGGCCGATAGTGCGGAAGTGGATTACGGCCAGGGAGCCGTTGCCGCTGAAGCCCGCACCCTCACGCGTGCCCCTGAAGCCGGACACCACGCCGTTGCGGTTGTCAATCACCGGTTCAGGCCACGGCTTGGCCTGCAACCCTTCGATGAACGCCGTGCCCTGGGACACGCGCACCACATCCACCACCGCGGGATTGAAGGACACGCTGAACGACGCCGCATCCAGTCCCCGCAGATTCGAAGCGAACACCTCGGCCGCCAGGAACACGCCCGGCCCCGCAACCGCAGGCACGCCCATCCACTCGATCTTGATGGGCAGCTCGGGCACGGCCACGGTAAATTCCGCGCGCTTGTCCGGAGCGCTGTCCGATGTTGCGATGATGGAATATTTCAAATCCCCGGCCGCGCTGCCGTTGGCGATCACTTTCCACAGAAACACCACTTCATCACGGCCTTCGAGGCGCGGGAATTTCTTGGACTCCTTCTGGGCGGCCGGGAACTCCAGGCCCTGGGGCAGTTCCAGCTTGAGTTCGAGGTTGTCTATGGGAGACAGGCCCTTGTTGCGCGCGCGGACCTCGATGGAGAACGGCTGGGGTTCGAGGCGCTTGCGGTCCACCAGGCGCAGGGCCTCGGGCGCGGCCACGGTTAGCTCGACCTCGGGCGCGGCCAGGAGCATGGCCTTGGTGGAAACCTGCGTTCTGGCGACCTGTTTGGACGAGCCGCGGATCACGATGTCCACATCCGCGTCGTTGCCCGAGAAGGGCCTGGGCCGCACGCGCCAGCCCACTGTTTCTTCCTGCTTAGGCGCGAGGGTCTTGAACCGATGCGTAGCCGCGGCGCCTTCGGCCAGTTCCGCGCCCTCGGGAAGCTCCAGGGTGATTTCCACATTCTGCATGGGGATTTCGAGCGTGTTGGCGATGTATGCGTACATGGTGTAAGTCTTGATCTGGTTGGGCGCGGTGGGCCATTTGCCCAGGTGCGGCAGGGTTCCGATGCTCAATGCGTCGCCCGAGATGTTCAGATATTCGATGCCGTACGAGGTGGACAAGGAGCGGCTCGCGCCGGGTTCGACTTTCTGCTCGTTCCAGGTCATGGCCATGGCGCTGTCGAGTTCGCCCTCGCCCTCGCGGATAAAAGACTGCATGCGCGCGTAGGGCGCGTTCCAGGGGTGATCGGCGAGCTTGCCCCAGTTGGCGAACAGCAACGCGTCGGGAGGAGTCAGGCCCTGGCCGCGCAATGTGCCTCGTGAAATCACGCGCGGGTCGTCAAGAGAATCGAACGCGATCCAGTACTCGGGAATGTCCTCGCCCGTGAACCGCTGCTCACGGGTGATGCGCTTGTCCAGCACGCGGAACGGCGCTCCGTCGTTGGTGCCCAGAAGCGTGTCCAGCACCACGCGCAGACCCACGGTGTGCGCAAACCCGTCCGTGTTCTCCACCGTGTAGGTGATTTTCATGGTGTCGTAAATGCCGGAGATGGGACCGCCCGCGAATGTGAGCGTTTGCGTGACATGCACGCCGCCCATGGCCACTTTGGTCACCACGCTGTCGCCCTGAATGTGCGGCGCTTCGATGATTGTCCCAAAGTGGCCGTTCTTTCCCGCGCGGCGGTTGGTCTCTCCGCCGAATATGTAGCTGACGCCGTCCACGCGCACTGTGGTGAACGAGGTCCAGGGCCGCACGCGGCCGTAGTTCAGCATCTGGTTGTCGTCGCTCTTGCGCTTGGGATCGCCCTGGACCGTGTTCAGGGAGAACCGGCCCATATCGAGCCGGTTGCGGTTCACGATGATCTTGATGAACTCGTTGGCCAGAACCAGATCGTCAGCCAGGGGTTCTGCGCCGGTGTCCTTGTCAGAGGAGTCCAGAGCCGCGGCCGGAGGCGCTGGCGTGCGCGG
>JAGUYV010000161.1 GCA_020061125.1 bacterium
CCAGCGCGCATGCCGGCGGCGGGCGTGAGCCTGCGCCCGGGCCGGACAGCGCCGCCGTGCTTGTAATTGACGACAACTCGGATTTCAGGGATACGATTGTGGAAATGCTGCGCCTGCAGGGCCACCGCGTGACCGTGGCGTCGAGCGGCGTGCGCGGTCTGGAATGTTACAAAAAAGACCCGCACGCGGTGGATGTGGTGCTGCTCGATCTCATGATGCCGGACATGGACGGAGCGGAAGTGTTCCGTGAAATCCGGGCCATTGATGCAGAAGCGACCATCGTGCTGTGTTCCGGTTACAGCATCGAGGGCCAGGCCGGCGGGCTGATGGCGCAGGGCGCCGCGGCCTTTCTCCAGAAACCCTTCGAATTCCACGAACTGCAGGAAATCCTCGCGCGCGTGCTGTGAGCGCGTCCGCGCCGGTTCAGGCGTCAGCGCGCGCCGCGGCTTTGTTTTTCCTGCGCTCGATCAACCCTTCGAGTCCCGCATACAACACGGGGATGAACACCAGAGTGAGCAGCGTGGCCACAAGCAGGCCGCCGATGACCACGCGGCCAAGCGGCGCCTGCATTTCCGCCCCGCGCCCCGCGCCCGCGGCAAGAGGTATCAGCGCAAGGCATGTGGTCAGCACGGTCATAATGATCGGCCGCAGCCGCAGCCGCCCGGCCTGTTTCACCGCTTCCTCCAGCTCCATGCCGCCGCGCCGCAACTGGTTGATGAAGTCAATCATCACGATGCCGTTGTTCACCACGATACCCGTGAGCATGATCACCCCGAGATAGGCCATGAGGCTCAAGCTCGTGCCGGTCACGAACAGCGCCAGCAGCACGCCCAGAATGGACAGGGGCACGGTGAACATGATGATGAACGGGTGCAGCAGGGACTCAAACTGCGTGGCCATGACCATGTAGACCAGGGCCACGGCCAGGCCGAACGCCAGGAGCATGGCCGCGAACGCTTCGCGACGCTCCTGCTCCTCGCCCGCGAAGTCAATGCTGAATCCCGGCGGCGGGTTCAGCTCACGCACTTTCGCGGTGATTTCCCGGTTTACGGTTCCGGCGTCCACTTCGCCTGTGTAGGACGCGCTTATGGTGACAATGCGCTCCTGGTCCCGGCGCTCGATCTGCACCGGCCCTGTGTCCTTTTCCAGGCGCACCAGTCCGCGCAGGGGAACCGGGGGCGAGCCGGGCGCGGTGACGAGCACATCGCCCACATCCTCGAGGTTCTCGCGGTCCTCGGGGCGCAGGCGCACGCGGATGTCCACCTCGTCGCCGCCGCGGCGCAGGCGCGTGGCCACCGTGCCCTCGATGCTGGTGCGCACGATCTCGCCCACCGAGGTTGGGCTGAAGCCCAGGGCCGCGGTTTTCTCGCGGTCCGCCACTATGCTCATCTCGGGCTTTCCCGGAGTGCGCGAGATGCGCGGGTTGGCCGCGCCCTTTGTTTGCTCAATGATCTGCGACACGCGCTGGGCCAGGGCGTCCGCGGCATCCATGTCGTGGCCGCGGATGTCAATCTCGAGCCGGCTCTCGCGCCCGCCCAGAATGCGCTGCAAGATCGAACCCTGCTCCATGACCCACACCTTGCCGGACGACGCTTTCATGAGCTTTTCGCGGAGTTCATTCACAATGTCCGTGGTGCTCTTTTGCCTCTGGTCAGAGGGCACAAGCCTGATGCGGAACGAGCCTGTGTTCATGCCCGATCCGCCCCGGCCCATGAAACTGCCCGAGGACCCGGCCTGCGCGTACATGCTCATGAGCATGCCGTCCGTATGCTGCATGATGATCTCCTGCAGCTTGCCCATTTCCTGCCTTGTGATGGCGAGTTTGGTGCCCACGGGCATCTCGAAGGTCACGCTGATCTCGCCCTCGTCCACCTGCGGCAGGTATTCGGAGCCGATCTGCCCCTTGAGCAGGAACACGCCGCCCGCGACCACAGCGACCGTGGCGCCGACGGTGAGGGCTTTGTGGCGCAGGGCGAAGCCCAGCAGCCGCGCGTAGAGGCCATAAATGCCCCTGTCGGCGTAAGACTCGCCGCCGTTTCCGGTTTCTTTGATTTTAAGAAATCGTGAAGCGAGCATGGGCACCAGGGTCAGGGCCGCGGCCAGGGATGCGAGCAGGGCCACGGACACGGTGATGCCGAGTTCTTTGAAGAAGATGCCGCTCATGCCGCCCACGAACACCAGGGGGAAGAACACGCACAGCGTTGTGGCCGTGGACGCCGTGATGGCGGTGCCCACCTCGCGCGCGCCCTGAATCGCGGCCTCGGCCATGCCCTTGCCGTAGGACCGGTGCCGGAAAATGTTTTCCAGCACCACGATGGCGTTGTCCACCACCATGCCGATGCCAAGCGCCAGGCCGCCCAGGGACATCATGTTCAATGTCAGGCCCCAGAAGTACAGGATCACGAAGGTGCTGATCACGGAGAACGGGATTGCCACGAAGATGATGAGCGTGGAGCGCACATTCCGCAGGAAAAGGAAAAGCACCACAAGCGCCAGCACGCCGCCTATAAATGCGGACTGCTTGAGGTTGTTGATCGAATCCTCGATCATAGTCGAGGTGTCGAACATGGCCTTGATCTGCACGCCGGGCGGCAGCGAAGGCTCGATCTCCTTGAGGCGCGCCTTGACCCGTTTTGCAATCTGCACGGTGTTTTCGCCGGATTGCTTGCGCACGGACATAAGCACGCCGCGGCGGCCCATGAAATTCACATCGCTGCGTTTTTCGCGGATGCCTTCGCGCACCTCGGCGATGTCTTTGACATAAACCGGGCTGCCGTTTTTATATGTGACCAGCACATTTTCGATGGACGGGATGTCCGTGAATTCGCCTCGGTTGCGGATCAGATACTCGAGCTTTTCCTGTTCGACAAAGCCGCCGGGCACATCCCGGTTCTCGCGCTGAAGGGCCGCGGTTACGGCGTTGACGGACAGGCCGATGGCCGCGAGCCGCGCCTGGTTCACGGACACATGAATCTCGCGCGTTTCGCCGCCGGACACATCCACCGCGGCCACGCCCGGGATTTGCTCCACGCGGAACTGGATTTCATCTTCCACATAATCCTTGAGGTCCACGGTGGGCATGTCCCCGGTCACGGTGAGTAGCATCACGGGGAGCATGGAGGTGTCGAACTTGTGCGCCGTGGGTTTGTCCGCGTCGTCGGGCAGCGCGCGCTCGGCCTGGCTCAACTTGTCGCGCACATCGTTCATGGCCTCGCTCATGTCCGTGCCCCAGGCGAACTCGATGCGCACGCTTGACGAGTTTTCGCTGGATGTGGATGAAATCTGCGTGACATTGTTGATGGTGGACATGGCGCGTTCGACCGGCTCGGTCACGAGGCGCTCGACTTCCTCGGGTCCCGCGCCGTCGTATGAAGTGTTCACGGAGATGACATTGCGCTCGATGCTGGGCAGGAAATCAATGGGCAGGCGCGGCAGGGTCACGAGGCCAATCATGATCACGGCCACAATGCCCATGAGCGTGGCCACGGGCCGCAGAACGGATTTTTCGGACAGGTTCATCGCGGGCCTCCGCTCTTGCCGCCCCCGGCCTGCACGGCCATGCCGTCATTGAGCCGCATGCTGCTTGTGATGACCTGATCGCCGGTGCTGATTCCGGATCGAATTTCCACAAAGCCCTGGGCGGCAATCCCGGATTCCACATCCGCGCGCCTGGCCTTGCCATTGTCCAGCAGGAACACATATTCCTTGCCGGCCTCCACATCTTTCTTGAGCGCGGCCTCTGGCACGGCCAGAGCCTGCGGGTTTTCGGCGATGGCCAGGCCCACGCGCACAGTCATGCCCGTGCGCAGTTTGCCGGCCTTGTTGACGATGCGGATTTCGATGGGCGCGGTGCGGCTCGCCGCGTCAACCGCCGGAGGGATGCGCGATATGGTTCCCTGCATGGGTTCGCCGGGAAACGCGTCCGCTGTGATCTCCGCTTCGGCGCCCAGGGCCAGGCGCGGAAAATCCTCCTCGACCGCGTTCACAATGGCCTTGACGCTTGAATCGTCAACCAGGGTGATGATCGGAGTTGAAGGGGACACATACGCGCCGGGATCCACGAAGCGCTGCGAAACCGTGCCGGAGAACGGGGCCGTGATCGTGGTTTCGCGCAGTTTGACCTCGATGTTTTTGAGTTGCGCATTGGCCTGTGCGAGCTGTCCTTTTGCGGCGTCCACGGATGCGCGGGCCTGTTTTTCCGCGGCGTGCGCCTGTTCGAGGTCGCGTTTGGCGGCGTATCCTTTTTGGTGCAGGGTTTCCACGCGCCGGGCTTCGAGAGCCACGCGCTCC
>JAGUYV010000509.1 GCA_020061125.1 bacterium
AGGCAAAGGCAAAGGCAAAGGCAAAGGCAAAGGCAAAGGCAAAGGCAAAGGCAAAGGCAAAGGCAAAGGCAAAGGCAAAGGCAAAGGCAAAGGCAAACATTTAAGAGGTTGCGGTTCAGGGAGTTATCAGCCTCCGTGTTCTTCGTGCCTCCGTGTGCTCCATGTCAAAGCATTTCACACACTGCAACGCCAGCGCCGAATTCCCAAAACTCCCTGCATCTACCAAAAAGCGCGGCATAGCCGCGCCACAACAAAGCTCAAGGCATTTCTCCGCGACTCCGCGGTGTCCTTTCGTTTTTGTCTTTTGCTTTGCCGGAAGCCGGATCCCCCGGCCTTACTCATTCCACGGATGTGACAGGGAATCGGGGCATGGAGAACAGATCGGAGTCTTGAGCGAAAGGAGCGCGTGCGCCATGGCGGCGGGCCTTGAGCGCGCTGTGCATGAGCGCCGCGGCGTCCGGGTCGAGCGGATCAACGACCGGCGCCGGTCCACCGAGCTTGAGCAGCATGGACAGGAAGAGTTTGTGCATGGCGAAGTTGCCGGACCGCGCAGTTTCGCGCATCCGCGCGGAGTGTGCGTCCGAATCCTGGAAGCGCGCTTGCTGCATGTCCCGGACCCGGCGCTGTTTTTCTTCCTCGTACCGGCGGTCCAGGTGCGCGCCCAGCACATCGAGAAACGAGCGGGGCGGGCCTGGGCGCTGCGGCGAGCCGGAATGCGCCGCCGGGTCCGCGGTTTCCAGAAGCAGCGGGACATTCAGCAGCATGGCGCGTCACTCCCCGTTACCGGGTTCGTCGTCATCCGGGTAGCCCTTGTACACATAGCGTTCGAGCAGGCGGTCGTAAGTGGTCCAGGCGCTTTTGCCCGGCGAGTTCGTTCCCTCGATGATCTGAAGGAAGCGCTTGGTTTGCGCGTCCAGATTTTCGAGGAAGTGCAGGGCGCAGGCCTCGGCCATTTTGGGGCGTTTGGGCGAGCCGGTATTGTTCTCCCCGTGGTGGCTCAAGATCAGGTGAAGGATCTCGTTTTCGAGATGCGCGGGGAATCCTTCGATATTGCGGATGCGCTCCCAGATCATGCGCTCGCCGATGACCAGGTGGCCGGTGAGGCGGCCTTCGTCGGTGTAATCTATTTTGGTGTCGAAACTTAACTCGCGTATTTTGCCGATGTCGTGAAGCAGGGTTCCGGTGATGAGCAGGTCGCGGTTGAGCCGGGGGTAAATCTCGCAGAGTGTTTCCGCGATTCTCGCGCAGTTGGTGATGTGCTCGATGAGGCCGCCGATGTAATTGTGGTGAATGGACTTGGCGGCCGGGCATTCCTTAAAAGGAGCCGCGATTTCCGGGTCGTCGAAGAACGCGTGCAACAACCTGTTCAGATATGGATTTTGCACGGAGTCCATGAGTTTGCCGATGTACGCGAAGCGCGCCTCGACATCCACCTCGCCCACGGGCAGAAAATCCGCGGGATCGTATTCTCTGTGCTCGTCCATGTGGATTTTGTCCACATTGATTTGCAGATTGTTGTTGAACACATTCACGCGGCCCTGGACATAGGCGATGCCGCCCACCTCCAGGGAATGGTACACCTTTTCGCCGTTTTCCCAGCACACGGCGCGGAGGGTTCCGGTGCGGTCCGACAGGTTCAGCACCGCGAACTTGCCGGATTTGCTTTTGAACTCGTTGAGCTGGCCTCCCTCGATCTGGAAGAACGAGGACACGAAGTCGCCGTCCTTGATATCCTTGATGAGCTGCTTGGACAAAATGCCGTTCCTTCTTCCTAGGCGTTGCCGCCGGGTGTGGTTTATGGGGTTTGACCGGCGCGGGACCCGCGGCCGGCGTTATTTATTCTGGTTCTTGTGCTTCATGACCTGCGCCCAGGATTTGAAGTGGGTCATGAGGACCTTGTGGAAATCCGGGTACTGGGCCTTGAGCGTGGCGGAGTCGCGCACGCCGAGTTTGTCCAGTTTGAGAATCAGCATGTCCTTGTACCAAAGGGATTCGCGCTCGATGCGCGCCTCGCGGCCTTTGCGCTGTACTTCCGCGTAATCAAAGCCCAGCATCTCGAGAGCGTTCTTCCAGCTTCCAACATAGTTGCTTGCCGCGGCCACCAGGGAGGAATATTTCTCCTTCATGTAGGCGAAACTGATGTCCGGCTCGTTTTTTGCGACCTCGCGGATTTCCTCAAGCACCTTGTTTTCGGACCACTTGCGAACTTTTTCCTTGCGGCGCTGCTGCGAGATCCTCCGGATTTCAGCGTAGTCCAACCCCGCGGCTTCCAGGGCCGCGCGCCAGTTGCCGAAGTAGGAATTGGCCGCGCCCACGAGCGCGCTGTCAATTTCCTTGACATGGGTGCAGGTGAGATCCTCGCCCAACTTATCGAGGGCGAGGATACGGTTGATCACGGTTTGCGGGTCCCACTTGGCTTTGGCCATAGGCGTCGGAGCGCGCTCGGGCGCGCTGTGTTTCAATTCAGTTTCAGCAGCTTGCGGATCGCATCGTACAGGGCTTCGTATTCGAATGGTTTTTCAAGCACCAGATCCGCGCCCCTTCGGTGCGCGTTGGCGAGCATCTCGTCGGTCTTGTATGCGGTGATCATGATCACGGGCACATCGGGGCGCGCGGCCTTGACCATGTCCGTGAGGATGATGCCATGAATGCGCGGCATACTGTAGTCGGTGACGACCAGATCTATGGGCTGCTCCTCGAAGATGGCCAGGGCGTCGTTGTAGTTGGTGGCGCACAACACCTCGAAGCCGTCTATGTTGAGGAAGGCCTCGAAGATGTCCAGAATTTCGGGTTTGTCGTCCACCAGCAGGATGCGCCTGCGCGGATTGTTATTCTTGTTCGCCGCCGCCGTCCTCAAGAGTCACCACCTGGAACATGGAATGGCCGCCGCGGATGATGAACAGGAGCACATCGTCCCCGGCTTTAAAATTGTTGATGATTTTCTTGTAATCTGCAACATCGGCCACGGGTTTGCGGTCAATCTCGCGGATGATGTCGCCGGGCTGGACACCGGCTTTGGCCGCGGGGCTGCCGCGCTTCACATTGGTGACAACCACGCCCTCCTGCGAATCCACGCCCAGGCGCTCGGCCATGTCCTTGTCTATTGTGGAAACGGTCACGCCCAGCAAATCGTCTTTGCGCTGACCTGATTCCGAGGGGCCGCGTTCGGCGATTTTTTCATCCTCGGGCCTTTCTGCGATTTCGATGGTCACGCCCATGGGCTTGTTGTTGCGCATCACGGTCATTTTGACTTTCTTGCCGATGGGGGTGAACGCCACGATTTTCATCAGTTCTTTCATGGTGGCGACTTTCTTGCCGTCGAATTCGACGATGACATCGCCGCTCTTCACGCCCGCGCCGGAAGCCGGGCTGTCTTCGATGATTTCCGTAATCAGCACGCCTTTGGCGTCTTTGAGGCCGAACTGCGCGGCGAGTTTTTCGTCCAGATCCTGGATGTACACGCCGAGCCAGCCGCGCACCCATTTGCCGTGTTCGCGCAGTTGCCCGGCGATGTCCTGCGCCAGGCGCGAGGGGATGGCGAACCCGATGCCCATGTTGCCGCCGCTGCGCGAGAAGATGGCGGTGTTCACGCCCACCACCTCGCCGTCCAGGTTCACCAGCGGGCCGCCGCTGTTGCCGGGGTTGATGGCCGCGTCGGTCTGAATGAAATCGTCGTAGTTGCCCTGGCCGATCCAGCGGCCCTTGGCGCTGATGATGCCCGCGGTCACGGTGCGCTCCAGCCCGAACGGGTTGC
This sequence comes from bacterium, assembly GCA_020061125.1. Classification (GTDB taxonomy): domain Bacteria; phylum UBP15; class UBA6099; order UBA6099; family DSWB01; genus DSWB01. The sequence continues at coordinate 3,755 of JAGUYV010000509.1, forward strand.
CGATTGCCACCACCCACTGGCCCACCCTGACCTTGTCCGAATCCGCGAACTTGAGCGCGGTCAGCTTGCGGCCCGCGTTGATTTTCAGCAGGGCCATGTCCGTGTTCTTGTCCGAACCTACAATCTCGGCCTGAAATTTCTCCTGGTCCTCGAGGGTCACAGTCACGGTGTCCGCGTTTTCAATCACATGCGCGTTGGTGATGATGAAGCCCTCGGGATCAATGATGAATCCCGAGCCGGTGCTTTCTGCCTCGCGGTCCGGCATCTGGTCGAAGAAATCGTAAAAATCGTCGAAGCCTTCGGGCATCTGGTCGCCGAAGGGAAACTCGAACTTGAACTGGTTGCCCTGTGATTTGCCGGGTTTTTGCGTGGCGCTGATGTTGACCACGGACGGCTTGACCATGTCGGAGACTTCAATGAAAGCGTTCTGAAGTTCCAGTGCGGCAGTTCTGGCCGACGCCAGGGCCTGGACCTGGCACGCCACGGCCAGAATGAGTGCGAGAACTGCGGTGTGAATCGTGCGTGTGTTCATGGTTCAAATCCCTCCTAATTGCTCGTTCCGATATTTGTATAATAAATCGTTCTTCCGCGTTGAATGACAATGAGCACGGACGCGCGTTCCGCGGCCAGGACCACGGCTTTGTGGAAATCCTGCATGGCGTGGACCTCGACGCCGCCGAGCTGGCGGATCACATCGCCCTGGCGGATGCCGGTCTGGTGCGCCAGGCTGCCCGTGCGCACGGCCGTGACCACCACG
>JAGUYV010000128.1 GCA_020061125.1 bacterium
GGCCATGCGCCTGCTGCCCGAAACCCCGGGCACCGCGCCTCTGGATTATGCGCTCGTGAATCTTCTTCAACGCGTGTCCCTGTCTGAATTCTGGATGCGGCTGCCGTACGCGCTGGCAGGCGCGTGGTCCGTATTTCTGACCTATTCGTTGGGCGCGCGCTGGTTCGGCCGCGCGCACGGCCTTGCCGCCTCGGGCATGCTCGCGCTGTCCACGGCTCACATTTACTACTCGCAAAGCATCCGCTGCTATTCGCTCAACATTCTGTTCATGCTCCTGGCCGCGCATGCGTTTGACCGGCTCGTGAACGACGACAACCCCCGTGGCGCTGGCGTGCGCCTCGCCCTGTACTCGTTCCTTGCGGCCATGAACCAGTTTTTCGCTTTGATCCCGCTCGGATTCCTGACGATTACCGGGTTCGCGCTCGCGGGAACACGACCCGGTCCGGCCGCGATGCGCCGCACGCGGATTTTGTGGCTCTGCGCCTCGGGCGCGGCCCTGGCCCTGGCTTTCGCCCTGTGCTGGAAACTGATCCTTTTGCCGAAAAGCCTCGGCGTGTTCCGCGAGTCCGGCACGGTTCTTTCCCTGGCCGTGCAGGCCGTGCGCGCTGCCGCCATGTTTTCCACATTCACAAATGCCTTGATCAATGTATTCATTCTGGTTCTTGCCGTTGCCGGGCTGGTGTACCTCGCCGAACGCAGGCCGCGGCTTCTGGCGGTTTTGGCGGCGTTCCTCATTTTGCCCGCGCCGCTGATTCTGTTCCAGGAAATGCGGCTCAAATCCGGGGTGCAGTTGCGCCATTTGATATTCATGGCGCCGTTTTATTTCCTCGCGGCGTCCTCGGGGCTGATGCTTGCAGCCGGGTTCCTTTCAAGATTCGCGTTAAAATGCCGCGGATTTCGATGGGTGCGAACGAACTGGCTGAACCGGGACGGGTGGATCGTGGCGCTGTGCGCCTGGATCGGACTCTCGCTTGCCGTGAGCACGGGAACGCATTTCACGCGGGACTACGAGCAGCGCGGCGAACCGGATTTCCGGCCAGACTGGCGAGAAGCAGCGCGGCGGATCGCGGACCTCACTTCTCCGCGCGACACACTCGTGGCCGCAGGCATCGGCAACGGCCCCTGGCGCTACTGCCTGGATTTCTATCTCGAACGCAACCATGAGCAGCGCCGCTGGATTCCGCTTGACGACATCGAGCAACTCGGGAGCGCGCCCCCGGGCAGCGCCGTGCATTTTGTATACTTTGATCTGCCCGTGCGCTACCACCGCGATTTCACGGGCGCGACCCGCGCATTCCGCATCCGGCGCATCAACCCGTTCATCACCCTTATGACACCCGTGGACCACGGCCGGGACGCCCTCGCTCTCCGGGAACAGTTCGAACGGTTCGTTCACTTGACCGCGCCGCCACAGGATTTCGGCATCTATTCGCAATCATGGACCGATCTGGGGATCGCCGCGCGCTGGCTTGGCGACCTGCCGCGCGCGCAGGAAATGCAGGAGCGCGCAGTGCAATCCGCTGAAAACAGCGCACTGAATCTGATATTCGACGAAATCCGCGCTCGCGAGGAGCTGGGCGAAACCTACCTCCAGCAGAACAAAGCGCGCGCCGCCATCGAACAATGGGAAGCTGCCGCAGCGCTTGTGCCTCCGCGCGTGTCCCGCGCCCTGCTCACGCAACTCGACTACAGGCCCGAGCGCATGCACACGCGCCTGGCCCGGGCATGGGCCGAACGAGGCGGTGCGGAAAAATCCGCGGCGCATGCGCGCCTGGCGCTGCGCTATAATCCGGATTATGCGCCCGCCAGGCGCGCGCTGGAATCTCTGGAAAGGAACGCCAGCCCGCGGCCATGATCCACATCCCCACCGCGCGATTCATTGACCGTTACGCGGGCATCGGCCTGTGCGCCGCGCTCAATATAGCGGGCCGCCTCACAGGACGGCACAGGGAGCACATCAGCCTCGACCAGGTGCGCAGCATCCTCATCATCAAATTCTGGGGCCTGGGAAACCTCATCGAGGCCACGCCCGCGTTCCGCGCCATCCGCGCTCGGTTTCCGAATGCCCGCATCACCTTCCTCACACTTTCCTGCAACCGCGGCGTGTTCGACAACTACCCGCATTTCGATGAAATTTTGTACATGCGCGACCAATCCATTCGCGCGGTCATGGCCGCGTTTTTCACCCTGCCCCGCCTGTTGCGCAAGAGAAACATAGACCTGGCTTTCGACCTGGATCCCATCGGGCGGTTCTGCGCGCTCATCACCTTCCTTTCGGGCGCGCGCATCCGCGTTGGCTACTCCACGGCCAACCAGTATCGCGAACACCTGTACACGCGCGCCATCCCGCTGGATGAGGAAAAGCATGTGCGCGAGATGTTTCTGGATCTGGCGCGCGGCGCGGACGCGCACTGCGCGGACACGGATCTGGATCCCGTGTTCATCCCGGATGCGGAAATTCAGGCAGCGGACTCGCTTCTGGAAGAGTGCGGAATCCGAGCCAGTGACCGGCTCGTGGGGATCAACATCAACGCATCCGCCGTGGCGTATGAGCGGCGCTGGCCACTGGAGAACTTCGCGGAACTGGCGCGGCGCATCACGGAGGCCCACGGAATGAAACCCATTCTGATTGGATCCGCCGAAGAAGCGCCCTTCGTGCGCCTGTTGGAAATGAAACTGAATGGCAACTGTATGAATCTCGCAGGCCGCACTACCCTGCCCGGCCTGGCCCGCGTTCTGCAACGATGCGAACTGTTCATTTCCAACGACAGCGGCCCCCTGCATGTGGCCGCGGCCATGAACACGCCCACGGTCTCCTTTTTCGGCCCAGAGCATTTCAAGCGGTACGGCCCCCTCGGAGACCGGCACAAGGTCTTCTTCGCCGGGCTGGACTGCTCACCGTGCATTTCATTCGCAAACGAGAAACAGGTGCGATGCCCGCGCAACGCCGAATGTCTGCGCGCCATCAGCGTGGACATGGTCTGGGACGCTGTGCATGCCCGCCTGGCCGCGCGCGTGTGAATCCGATTTTGTCACACAAATTATTTTTCGCGTTTTTGTATCGGCTCTTTTCGTTCCTGGCCCAGCGCCTGTTCAAGAGCGCGTCGCGGATCGTCGTCCCGAGCGGCCAGGAGCGACAGCCCCGTTACAATGTCCAGAACCAGGAGCTTGCGGCTGCGGGACAACTGGCGGAACCGCTCCAACAGCAGTGTTTCGAGCGAAGACACCACAAGCGGAGGCAGGCTTTCGCCAAGAGATATTCCGATCTCCCTTTCCGCGATGTCATCAAGAGGCGTGCCGTAGATTTTCGAAAACGCATACGCGGCGCGCATGCTCAAGCGGCGCTTGTTCTTCTCGATCCGTGATATGGTTGTCTTGTCCAGCAGCCCTTTGGAGCGGATCATGACCTGCCGCATGGAAAGGTCTTTCTGTTCACGCAAATTCTTGAGATAACCGCCGATATCCATTCGGGACCCGGCGCCCGCGCCATGGCGGGGCCGGACCTCCCCTCTCACACGAGATGGAGGCCTGCCGCGGGCCGCTTCATCGCGGCCCGCAAATTGCCGTGTCCCGGCGCCGGACAGGGTCAAGCCTCAACCCCATTGTGCAACGCCTCACTTAACAATGTTGTTGAGCGGCAACGAAATTTATTTATTTTCGGGTAAGGAATTTATTCACAAGGCAATTACGATTCGGTTTCAACCGCGATGCAAAGAACATCATAAAATCCATTTCAACTCGATGTTGCAAACGGCGATCTGAATCGCCGCAAGGCAACCGGCTCAATCGCTGTATTTATTTTTCATTAATTCAATGATGTCTCTGGTTTTCACGCCGTCGTCTTTTGATTTGCCCGCGCCTTCGCCCGGAACCGCGCTGCCGCCGTAGGTCACGGAGCGCTGCTTGGGCGCCTTGTTCACGATATCCACGCCATCGCCGAATTTCTTGCGAATCAGCTTTTTGAATTCATCCACGGTCACCCCTTTTTCGCGGAACCGGGCAGCCTTGTTGTCCGCGTCCACCCGGGTTCCCTCGATGATTTTCTCTTCGGGATAATAGTGTTCAATGATGATTTGAATTTTCTGCGGCATGGGGCGCCTCCATATTCATGCCGTGACGGCAGGAGTCTGTTTCTGTTCAGATTATAGCAGACGGAACCGGGCCGCGGGCCTTGCTCATGCCAGAATGTCCCGGATGCGTTCGAGGATGCTGTCCGCGCGCGCGCTCCAGGAGTGCCGCCTGGCCTCGGCCCGGCGATCCCCGGCGGAGCACTTCTCCATGCCGCGTACATTCCTTTCGAGCAATTCCGCGTATGCATCGGAATCTTCGGCCATGTCAATGAACGGTTCCAGATGGGCCAGGCCGCGAAGGGGCACGGAAACGATGGGCCGGCCCGTAGCGAGGTATTCATAGGCCTTGATGGGATCCAGGCTGTGCGTGAACGAAGTGCAAAGGTGCGGGATGTGGCACACATCGAACTGGGAAGTGAATTGCGGCAGCCGCTCCACTGGCTGGGCCGGGACCAGAAACACGCGCTCCAACGCTTGAAATCTGCGGCGCGTGGCGGCGTCGAGCAAGTCAGGCCCCACGAACACCTGCGACACACCGCCTTGCTGCGACACATGTTCAATCAAATCCGCATCCAGCCGGTCCGCATGCAGAGTGCCGGTATACCCAGCCACGGGGCGCGGCATGGCGTCCATTTCCCGTGGCGCGGGCGCGCCGCCGGCTTCGTACATGTCCGGATTCACTCCGTTGGGCATGTACACCACGGAGGTATGCGCATTCACTTTTTTATGAAACAGGTCGTGAGACACAGTGAAAATGATGTCCGCGGCAGCGGTCATGCGCCTGTCGTTATCCCTGATTTCGCGGGCCTCGCGCTCTGGCAAAGACGCCGCATGGGTCCAGTCGTCGGTGATGTCGTACACGGCCGCGGCGTGCGCGACATCTTCAGTGAGAAACCATGCGTACTCGGGATTGATCCACAGCACGGGCCGCTTCATGTCGAGAACCCGGGCGCAGCGTCGCACATGCGCGGCGAACAGCGTCCGGTTCACTTTTGCAAACGGTTCGGGATGATTGGGCAGCGGTTTCGGCGGCGCCGTGACCCAGAGATTGTCGCGCGCCTTGATGGGAGGCGCCACGACCTGCAGGCGGCGATCCCTGGGCCTCGAAGCCATGTCCGGAGAGCCTGCCATGAGGCGCGGCCACGACATGGGCGCTTCCACGAACAGAACCCGCACGCCGCGCGCCGCGAATTGTTCGGCCAGAAACTGTCTGCGCCGCCACACCCCGCCCCATGTGTCGCGCGCCACAAGAATCATGTCAAGGCTTTCCTGCATGCGCCGATTATAGACCAATTCCCGGCGCCGCGCAAAACGCACCCCGCCCCGCGCGCAGAGTTATCAAACCTGTACATTTGCCCGCGCCGCATTCATAATACAATGTATTTTACTGCTGTTGCGCGGGAAGGGTTTCTGTTCATGAACACATCCACCGAAGTGATTTTGAGCGTTCTCTCGATATTCGGAATCCGCGGCGTGGAGCGGTACATCGAGGAGTTTCAGGGAAAAGTCTTCGTGGTCAAGGCCGGGGGCGCGCTGCTCGAGGACCGGGCCACGGGCGCGCTGATTCTGGACGACCTGGCGATCCTTACGCGCTGTGGCGTACGCCCCATTCTGGTGCACGGCGGGGGCGTTCAGGCCGACCGCGAGATGAAGGACGCGGGTATTGAGGTCTGCCGTTACAAGGGCCTGCGCATAACTTGCGACAAGACCATCCGGATCATTGAGCGCTGCTTTTGCGAGTTGAACGAGTCCATCATCCAGCGCCTACAGTTCCGCGGCGTCAACGCCGTGGGCTTCAGCGGCCGCAAGGGCGGCGGCCTGGTGCGCGCCGAGCGCTACACGCCCGATGGTCAGGACATCGGGCATGTGGGCGATGTCACCGGAATCAACATGCGGCTCATCGAGGAACTGCCCCCGGATGCGCTGCCTGTCATAGCTTCCCTTGGCGTGGACGCGGACGACAATGTGCTCAACATCAACGCGGACTACATCGCGTCTCCGTTGGCCCTGCACCTGGACGCGGAAAAGCTGATCCTGCTGACCGATGTGCTCGGCGTGCTGCGAGACCGCTACGATCCGGACACCCTCATTCCATCCATGACCACGAACCAGGCCAGAGCGCTGATCCGTGACGGAATTATTGACGCGGGCATGGTTCCCAAGGTGGAAAGCATCATTCGCATGCTGGAGCGCGGCCTCAAAAAAGTGCACATGATCAGCGGTCGCGTACCCCACGCCCTGGCCCGCGAGATTTTCACGGACGAAGGCTGCGGCACGCAAATCGTCAAGGGAGACGGCTCCTCCCATGGGTAACCTTCCGCCTCCTCTGGACGGCGTTTCCACAGCCCTGTATCTGGGCCTGATTGCGATCTCCACGCTTGTGAATCTGGCAGGGGTTCTGGTGGCGCTGGACGCGCGTGACCGGGGCATGAACAAATTCACGGCGGTGATCTGGTATTTCGCAGTCATCGCCCTTTTCGGCCTTCCCGCGGTTCTGTATCTGTTTTTAAGAAAACCCCAGGCCTCCGCAGGTTCGCGCGGACAGAACGCAGCGGCCGATTCGCAGCCCGCGATCCCACAGCGCTATTGTCCCTATTGCGGACAGGCGCAAGAGCCGGATTCCAAAATCTGCCCGGCGTGCCGCAAGCTGCTCTGAAAGGATTTCACCCATGACATTTCAGGACAAAACCGTTGTTGTGACCGGCGCCGGACGCGGCATCGGCAAGGCCATCGCGCTCGCGTTCGCGCGTCAGGGCGCGAATCTGGCCATCAATGCGCTCCACCAGGAAACCGCGAGCGCCGCCGCCGGCGAGATCCAGGCCATCGGCGCACAGGCGCAATGGGCCGCTCTCGATGTATCGGACGAGCAGGCCGTAACACAGTTCGCGGACCAGGTTTTTGAAAAATTCGGCGCGGTCCACATTCTGGTGAACAACGCGGGCATCACGCGCGACAATCTGTTTCTGCGCATGAAGACGGAGCAATGGGATGAGGCGCTGGCCGTGAACCTGCGGGGCGCGTTCCTTTTCACGCGCATTTTCGCGCGGCGCATGATCCGGCAGAAAACCGGCGGGCGCATCATCAACATGGCGTCCGTGGCGGGCGAGGCCGGCAACCCCGGACAGGCCAACTACAGTGCCGCCAAGGCCGGGGTCATCGCCATGACAAAATCCTGCGCGCGCGAATTCGGCCACTACGGAATCACCGTAAACGCGGTTGCGCCGGGATTGATTGAAACGGACATGATCCGAAGCATGGAACAAGCGGCCGTGGATTATGTGCGCAAGAAGATCCCGGCGGGCCGGTTCGGCACGCCCGAAGAAGTGGCGGATGCAGTTCTGTTTCTGGCGTCGGACTCCGCGTCATACATCAACGGCGCCGTACTGCGCGTGAACGGCGGGCTGCTCGTGTAATCTCCTGTGGCCAAGACGGAATTTCCCGCGGGTGCATGATGCCCTTTGCCCGAATCCTTAAACAGCTCCTTTTCTCCCTGGCCGCAGCCATGCTTGTGCTGGGAATGGCCGAGGGCGTTCTGCGACTGGCACGGTTCCGCTATCTGCCCGCCGATTCGCCCATCGTGGTCATGGAGGATTTCGGCCGCGCGCAATACCGGGACCTGTACCGTTTCGACCCGGACACGCTCTGGTCCCTCAAACCCGGGGCGGTTTACGAGCACAAAGGCGGCGAGCGCATCAACAGCCTGGGATTCAGGGGACCGGAAATCGCGTCAAAGAAACCGGACGGCGTGTATCGCGTGGTCTGTCTCGGGGATTCGTCAACTTTCGGATTCGGAGTGCCTCTGGATGGCACATGGCCCGCGCAGTTGCAGAAATATCTGGCATACCGCATGCAGGACCGGACTGTGGAGGTCATCAACGCGGGCGTGGTTGGCTACACCAGCACGCAGGCGTTGTCGCATTTCAAACGGGACGCCCTGCCCCTGTCTCCGGATGCGGTTATTCTCATGCTCGGCGCCGTGAACGAGAGTTTCGAAATGAATCACACGGACGCGCAACGCATCGGGCGCGCGCGCCGCGCCGCGGCGCAAGAATCGCGGTTGCGAGACACCATCCTCGAATTGCGCCTGTCCCAGTTGCTGCTCAAGGCAATGCACGCCGCGGCGCAAAGGGGCCGCGCACGGCTTACGCCCCGCACCCCGCCGCCCCAATTCAAAAAAGACCTCGACGAATTCGCGGCTCTGGCGCGGAAACACGGCTTCCTGCTCGTGGTTGCGGATCCGCACAGAAAAATATCCGTGGAACGGGACAGGCCTCTGCTTCTGGAATATTCGCGCATTCTCAAAGACTTCTCTCAAAAGAACAAATTGCCGTTTGTTGATGTCAGAACCCGGTTTCAAAAGGAAACTGATCAGAACATCCTGTTCCGCGACGACTACCATCCCCGCCCCGCGGGACACAACCTCATCGCCCAGATGGTGACTTATCCGGTGTTTCGCCACGAAGCCGCGCGCGCAGGCGCTCCGGCTCTGCCTTCCCGATAATAAAAAACCCGGCTTGCGCCGGGTTGATTTTGCATTGTTGTTTATGCGCCAGTTCCGGTCATTTTTTGGTGCATGATGCAGGCTTGGGGTCCGGGATCAGACGGCAGACCTGCCCCTTGATGTTTGAAAACGGGATCGCGCCCACAATATTGTTGCCGCAGTTGTAAACCGCGGTGGGCGAGGCGTAGGCCGCATATGTGGCGGAAAGTTTTATGTCCTCTTCGGCCATGACCGCGGATTGTTCCTTGAAACATGCGTCCAGTTCCGCGGGTTTGACTCCGGCCTGTTCCGCGCAGTAACTCCAGTCTTTGGGCGCCTGGCGGTTGTTGAAAATTTCCGTGCCGAAGCATTCCGTGTATTTCAGCCACACCTTCTTGCCCCATTTTTCGCGCAGACAGATCATGCGGAGATTTTCGTCGGCTTCCTTCTGCCCGTGCATGGCGTTGAACTTTCCGTCCGGGGTCTTCTGCATAATGAAATAAGGCTCGTATTCCACGGAATCGCCCAGTTCGTTGACCATGGGAACCAGAGTGTCGGTGACATACTTGATGCCGTACGGGCAATAGGACATGATGAAGGCCTCGACCTTGACCTTGCCCTTCTGATTGCACTCCGGCTGCCCGTTTTTGGCCACCAGCGGCTTGCCCATTTTCAGGTTGGACACCAGTGCGAGAATATCTTCGCGCGCCCATTTGTCGGCCACCATGCGCTCGACCCATTTCATCACGCGCGTGCCCTCGGGACATACGGCGCCTGCGGCGTCCGCTTCAGACAGGTACATGTTGTTGTTGGGACACACATACATGTCCTTGACTTCATCAATAATGGACTGTTTCTGCGAACCCGTGGGTTCCGCGCGCACGCTCGCCGTCACTACCAGGAGCGCGCATAAAATCATTGCCAGATTCCGGATTTTCATTCCCGTTCCTCTCTTGCCGGATGCGGCTCCGGCCATGGATTTCCACACCTTTGAACACTGCCTTGATTTAATGATAATACGAATGCAAAATCTTTCATCTCCCGCCTGTTTACGGTTCCGATTATAGCGGGGCGAAAAGCGCATGTCCACAAATGCAATACTTCCTTCCGGCGAATCCGGAGGCTGATTCATTGACGCGCGCGGCTGCGCTCTGATAAGATTCATCAGCGGCGCAGTTCGCCCGATTTCCATGTCCAGGAGCGCTCCCCATGCCGAGTTTTTTTCTTGGAATCCACCTTGGAACGCGCGGGTTGCGCGCAGTGATTGTGGACGAAATCGGACAAATGTGCGGCGCGGACGAACGCGGCTACGACACCGCGCGCCCGGCGGCCGGATTCGCGGAACAGGACCCGGAACAGTGGACGCGCGCCGCAGGCCCGGCC
>JAGUYV010000370.1 GCA_020061125.1 bacterium
AGCAGCGCGCCCTGTGCCGCGGCGTCCGCGAGCGCGCCGGGCGTATCGCAGTCCCCGGCCTCGAACATGGCGGTTTCCATGCGCGCGAGGGTCATGGCAAGGTTGGACCCGGTGTCGCCGTCCGGCACGGGAAACACATTCATGCGGTTGAGCGGGTCCCGGTTTTCAACCACGGCGCGCGCGCCGCCGCACAGCATGTCGCGCAGCCGCGCCGCGTTCAGTTCCTGGGTCCCCGATGGCTCTGGCACTCTTGTTGACACTCCAAACGATTTTCATTAAAATACTGTGTTCGGCGCGCCCTTACGAGTTTTTTTTGCGCCATTTTGGAGGAAACGGTCATGGCTTATAAATGTTATTGCTGCGGAAAGAGCACGGTCACGGGAAACAATGTGAGCCACTCGAACCGCAAAACCCGCCGCACCTGGAAGCCCAACCTCAAAAGCATCCGCATTGAGGAAGGCGGCAAGGTCAAGAAGATCAAAATCTGCACCCGCTGTCTGCGCTCCAACAAGGTCAAGAAAGCAGTCTGACGGTTTCGCGGCCCGGGGCTGTGTCCCGGGCCGTTTTCAGATTCTCCTAACAAAAACCCATACCGCCGACGGATGAATACATTGTATTGGCCCGCGCGCGTTCCCGCAACAGCGCATTTGTGAAATGCCGCTCGGGGTGTCATGCACGGCGCTCCGTGTTGCATAGGTATCAAGAGGGCCGATTATTCTGGAAAGCGCGAGAAGGGGTCTTTGATTTCCCCGGGTGCGTGATATAATGAAAAATATTGTACCGGACGGCAGCGCAATTCTCCTGCGGCATCAGCCCGTAAGAGCGGCATAAACAGGCGGTGAAATGTGGCAAAAGCGGGTTTGAAATTCAAAACCTTGATTGTGTTTACGGTGGCTGTTTGCGTGGCCGCCATGGCTTCTCATGCGCAGGCCCTCGATTATCAGGCCCGGTGGGAAGGCAAGCTGGGCGGCAAAAAACAGTTCTACATTCCGCAGCGCGTGGCCTCGGGCAATTTTTCGCGCGATCCGGGCCGTGAACTTCTGGTTCTGGACAGTGACGGGTACGCATATTTTCTCGGATGGCGCGGCCACGAGTTTGTGAACTTGTGGATTACCTCGAATCCCGTGTCGCCGGGCCGAGCGGCCGCGCTGGCCGCCGCGGATGTGGACAACTGCGGCTATTCCGAGGGCGCGGTTCTTGGGCCGGAAGGGCAGCTCATTCTGGTTGGCGGCGGCAACAAGGATTTCAAGGTGATCTGCAAAGCCTGTCTGCCCAAAGCCTACGCCAAGTTTCGAGGCGATTTTATCGCGCCGGTCCAGGCGGACGCGGACAGGGCGCAGGAATTGCTGATTATCGGGACCATGGACGCAAAGCCATGGATGCTCGTAGTCGAAACTGACGGCAGCAAAACACGCGTGCTCAAGGCTGCCCCTATGCCCGAAGCAGACGGGGAAGTTATGTCCCTGTGGCCCGCGTCTGACCCGCCCGACGACCGGTTGTTCATGTCCGTGTACCGGGGCGTTCGGGGCGATGCAATTGTTCCCCTGCGCTTGAGCGAGGAGGGCGCCACGGCGGAGAATTCCATTCCGCTGGCCAAGTCCGGCATGGCGGTGCGTGCGGTATTCGCCGTGGACGCGGACAACAACGGCGCCGTGGATCTCTACATATCCGGCACCAAGGGCAAGGGCAAGGACGCCAAACCCGCCATGGCGCGCTTTTCTCCGGGCGCCGGTTCGGGCGCGGAGGCGTTCCGCGTGTTTCCGGCCAATATGCCGGACCCCGGTTTCATGGTTGCTCCGGATCTCAATGGAGACGATATCCGCGAGATCGTTCTCATCAGCTTCAGCGGCAAGGCGCGCGTCATGTCCGTCGCTTCGCTGTCTCTTGAGGTCAACGGAAAGACAGTTAAAAAGAAGAATTCGCTCATGCTCGTGAATAAAAGGCCATACATTCCGGCGTCGGTTCTGCCGGGCGCCAAGGTTTTGAAAAAGGACTCGATGGTCTTTGTCAAAGCCGGGCGCTACACGCTGGTCGTGGACAGTCTCACCGGAGAGGGCATGCTCTCCCTTCCGGGCGAGGAAGAAGCCAAAGCGATTGATTTGCCCGTGAGCGAAAATCAGGGCGTGGCTTTCTATGACGCGATCAAGCTGTGCGACGCCCTGGGCGTCAAAGCCAGTTGGGATCTTCTGACCCAGACGCTCACGCTGTCGAACAAATAACCAGTTTGTTCTCCGAAAAACACTCAATACGGAAGCGCGCTACCTTTTGAACCAGGCGGCGAGTTCGCGTTCGTTGAGCTCGTGCGCGATGGGTCTGCCATGGGGGCAGGTGCGGTTGTGCGGGGTTTCTAGCCATTCGCTGACAAGCAGTTGCATTTCCTCGCGGGTCATGGCGCGGCCGGCCTTGACCGCCATCTTGCACGCCGAGGTCACCAGGAGCCTGTCAAGCAGATCCTCTGGCTCGGCCGCGTAGGGCGCCGTGGACAGGTCGTTGGCCAGCGACACCAGCAGTTCCACGGGATCGAACCCGCGCGCGTTGTGCACGGTCGAGCGGATGACGAACGCGCGATCCCCGAACGGTTCCACTTCGAGACCTGATTTGCGGATGAGTTCGAGATTGTCCACAAGAATGTCGTATGCATCGCGGGGCACTTCCACGGGGTCCGCGAGCAGCGCCATTTGCGAAACCCGCGCTCGGCCCGAGGCCTTGAGCCTGTTGTAGATTACGCGCTCGGCCGCCACATGCTGGTCTATGAACACCGGGCGGCCGTCAAGGGCTGCGAGGATGTAGGTGCTGTAAAACTGGCCCAGGATTTCAAAGCGCGCGGCGGCCAGGGAGTGTGCGCGGCCGTCTTCGGCATCGGCGCCGGTCGCAGGCTGGAGAGCCAGTTCCGCCTGCCGGTCAAGTTCGCGGTCCAGGTCCATGTCCCGGATCTGGAGTTCGAACTCCGCGCGACTATGGCCATGAGCTGGCGGGGAGGGCGGTTCAGAATCGCCCGGCTCCGGCACGCCCTGTTTGGGATCCGCAATCGGCGTGTGGCGCGTTTTTTCGCGGCCGGGCATGAACACCGGCACATACACATGTTCCGCATCCACGCCCGGCTCGAAGTCCTGATCCGGCGCATTATCCGTTTCCGGCGGGGGCGGGGGATTCTTTTCGTTGTCAACAACAATGGAGAAAGGTTCGTATTCGAGGCTGTTCTTTTCCTGGTGGCGCATGAACGCGCCGCGAAGGGTGCGGTAAATGAGCGAGTGCACATCGTGGGGCCGCAGAAACCGCACCTCGGTTTTGGCCGGATGCACATTGACATCCACATCGCGCGGGGGCATTTCCAGAAACAGGATGGCCAGGGCGAACCGGCCGCGGGAAATGAGGCCCTTGTAAGCCAGGTCCACGGCCAGGGTCATGGTGCGGTCCCGCACCACATGGCCGTTCACATAGAAAATCTGGTACTTACGGTTGGAAAAGGACAGGTCGGGCATGCAGAACAGGGCGGTAAGCTCGGCGTTCTTGAGTGCGCCCCCGGCCTGGTGAATGTAGCGGGCCAGGTCCGTTCCCATGAGATGGCGCAGGCGATCCATGCGGGACTGCGCGGCGGGCGCGGCCAGGATTTCGGCGCCGTTGTTGGTGAGGCGGAAGGCGATGTCAGGGTGTGCGATCATGAATTTGTGCACAAGCTGGGTCATGGCCTGGATTTCGCTGCGCGATGATTTCATGAACTTGAGGCGGGCCGGGGTGTTGTAGAAGAGGTCGGCCACATCAATGGTGGCGCCCTGCACGCGGGGAGCGGGTTCGTCGGCGGTGATGCGGCCGCCGGGGCGGAGGTCGCAGACCATATCCCAGTGGAGGCCGGACTTGTTGTGGGAGCCGGTTTCCGGGTAGGCGGCGCCCAGGGCGAGGTGGACGGTGCCGCCGATTTTTTCATCGAAGAGGGTGTTGCGGGTAAAGGCGGTGACGCCGTAGTTGCAGCCGATGGCGAACTCGCCGACGCGGCGGGCGCCTTCGTCCTGGTCGAGCATTTTATTGAGGAACTCCTGGCCGCGGGTGGCGGTGGCTTCGACGACCTGGCCTTGCTTGAACCGCAGGGCGACGCCTTCGCATTCGCGGCCCATG
>JAGUYV010000338.1 GCA_020061125.1 bacterium
GTAGTCTTCGTCGTCGTATCCGGAAAAATCTTCATCCGCAGGCGGCGCGGGCGCGGGAATGTCTTCGGGCCGCACGGTCACGCGCAATTTGTAGATTTTGGTGGACAGCAGCCCGAAAAACCGATCCCGCTGCTGGGTGTGCATCTCTTCGATGTCAACCCGGTCCTCGGTCACGCCGAGCTGGGACAGGGCCTGGGCCAGAGCTTCCTCGCGGGTTTTTCCTTCGGTGACGACTTCGTTCATAAGATGCTCCCGGTATGAGTGATTTTTCCGGATTCCCGAACGGATCGGGACGGGGCCGGAATGTCATCAAGAAAACCGCTGTGCGGAACCCGCCTGCCGGGAGAGCGCCCGCGGCCATGCCAGGCGCGCGAACGGGCGGGGTCCGCGAACGGTGTGATTTACTTTTTTCCGCGCTTTTTCTTCTTCTTGCTTTGCGCGGCGGCCTGTGTGGCCGGGGCCGCCGCGGCGGATTGCGCGCCGTTCTTGCCTTTGGCGCCGGATTTGTTCTGCTCTTTTGCCGGAACGGGTTTGCCCGCGGCCGCGGCCGGCGGAGTCATGGGTCCGGTGAACTTCTGCTGCACGATCTGGAACAGGTTGCCCAGCACCCAGTACAGAAGCACGCCCGAGGGCATGATCGCGGCGAAGTAGATGAGCATGAGATTCATCATCATCATCATGCCCTTCTGGTTCGGGTCCACGATCATCTGTTTCTGCTGAATGATGGTAGTGACGGCCATGCCCGCGGCCAGAATCAGCGTGGGCAGGTACAGATAAGTGTTCTGGAGGAAGCCGATGTTTGTGATGGACAGGTCAATCATGCCCGGCATGGCCAGGGTCATGCCGCGCAGAAACGCGGGCGGGATGCGCGTGACCGCAGCAGTGGTGAGGTCCATGCCGTAAAACGACGAATTCACCAGAATGAATCCGTTGAGTTCCGGGGTGTTCAACACGCGGAACAGCAGGATGAAAATGGGAAGCTGCAGCAGCAGGGGCAGGCACCCGCCCATGGGGTTGGCCCCGTGCTCCTTGAACAATTCCATCTGCTTCTTGGCCAGGGCTTCGCGGTCGTTCTTGTACTTCTCCTGCAGCTCCTTCATTTTGGGCTGCAGCTCCTGCATGGCCTTCATGCTCTTGATGCTCTTGAAGGTGAGCGGCAGGATGAGGACGCGGAAAATGAGGGTGAGCAGGATAATGCTCCACCCGTAGTTGTGCGTCACATTTTCGTTGAGGAAAATGAGGGAATTGACAATGAAGTTGGTCGCGCCGTTAACGATGTTTTGCCACATAAGATTACAAATCCGGTTCGGGCCGCGAGCGGCCGGGAGAGACAGAGATTACGGGACCGGGTCGAAGCCGCCCTTGTTGAAAGGGTTGCAGCGAAGAACGCGCCAGACGGACAGGCCCGTGCCGCGCACGAAGCCGTGCTTGCGGTAGGCTTCCAGGGCATACTGCGAGCACGAAGGGGTGAAGCGGCAGGCGCTCGGCAGGATGCGCGACAGGGTCAACTGGTAGAGCCTGATGGCTGCGATGGCGGCTTTGGCGAGCATTGTGAACCGTCGGCGAACTTTCGCAGGAGCGAAGCGGCTTCGCGGTGCGCGTGCCGGGCGGCCTCCTCGGTGATCGGGCCTTTCCAGCACAGCGCCATGTCAAAGGGCATGGCCCTGACATTTGGCGCGAGGCGGGCTTCCTCCTTGAGAATTCTTCGGATGCGGTTGCGTTTGACCGCATTCCCGCAGCGGCGCGGCACCACAAGAGCCAGGCGCGCGCCGCCCGGCGCCCCCGTGGCCTCGTACACCAGTGTCAGGTGCCTGTCGCGCATGCGGCGTCCTGTGCGCAGCAATTGCCCGATGGCCCGGCTGCTGGTGATGGCCGGCAGGGGCGTGCGCCGCTCACACGTTGGTGAGCCGTTTGCGTCCCTTGGCCCGGCGGTTGTTGATGACACGCCTTCCGCCCTTGCTGGACATGCGCTTGCGGAATCCATGCTCCCGGACCCGCCTGCGGTTTCTCGGTCGGTAACTCGGTTTCATTGTCTCTATTCTCCCAGCACACGGCTGCGTAGTGATCTGGTCCCAAAACTTCGGCCAACACAAAATCCGGCGCTCTGGCGCCAAATAAAAACATAACAGATCATCCCGCGCTTTTCAAGAAAATACACAATTTGTTCCATTTCCTTACAGATATCAAATCCGGGCATTGCCGCATTTTCGCTTGATTCCACCAGAAAAACCAGCCCTGTCCGGCAATGAAAAACAACACGCACGCTCAATGCCAAAAAGCAGGCGAATCATGGTATAATGCCCGGGAATAAAGGACCGGAGCTTACAGTTGCGCTGCGCTCAAATCAAGCTGCAAACGCCAGTATTGTGCCGGAGTCTATGATGAGCAATAACAATATTCGTTTGGGTGCAATCGTCTTTCTATTGGCAATGCATCTGTTTTTTTTGTGCTCAACAAATGCGAAAGCAATCACGCATCCTGAAACCCCGCCAATAATTCCGATCTTCGTTAATCAAACGGAAATCATGATCATCGAACAGGAAGAAATGGGATCAAACATTGCCAGAACAATCCCGGCTCATCATGTTTGCGTCCGCCTGCTTGAGATCAAGGAAGAACCCTTCAGCGGTTTGCTTTGTTTGGCAAATTGGCTTGGCGCTGCTGATGATATTTGGTTGTTAAAAAATGACAAACACACGGGCACAAAACTCTCTGTTTATTACACAGGCTATAGATTGAGTGATGTTTTTCCAGAAAGAGCTCTTGGTTTGCATCATTTTTTTTATGAATCTAACAATACATTACTGAATAATCTAAAAATCAACAAGCTTGAACATAGTGTTAATAATGGCATTTTAACCATATCCATATCGTTGTCATTTATGAGATCTCTTCGTGTATTCAAAGACCAGCTTATCGACGGCGTAATAAACATTAACCTTAATGACATTTTATTGGATACTGACATTGACGGTCTCACGGATTTAGCTGAAAAGAAAATCGGCACATCATCAATAAACAAGGATAGCGATCAAGATGGTATTGTAGATACGCATGACAATAATCCATTAACAGCACTCGGCAACGACAAGCCGCGTTGCGCGCTTTACGAAGAAGCAATAAGTGCAATTATTACCGAAATGAAAATCATCGATTTGCCGATACCTGTTGCCGTTATACGGTTGGATGGAAAAACGGCATGCTCATTTGAGCTGTTTCAATCAATTGTTCTCACCACAAATTTACCTTTTAGCGCTTTTTTTCCCAAATCTGGATACGACACCTTTGTTTTTATTGGTATAGATAAAATTGAAATTGAAAAAAATTCAATTTTATCAATAAGAGCATTTATTTCAGCAACGGGCAAAATGAGAGGATTATATGATCTCCTGTTTGCCAAAGATAATGGCAAATGGTCGTTAAAGAAGCGCCATCGTTTTCATTAATATCGGTTGAGCGAATTGGGCTTTTGTCGCGCGGTGCGGGGGTCAGACGACGATTGTGCGGTTCTGGTCCGAGCGGAACAGCGATGCGTCTTCGAGGGCGCGAAGCGCCAGATCGCGAACCATGTCGTATGGAATGCCGCGCACAAATCCCACGCGCTCCCGCTCCTGCTGGCTCATGCGCTCCCAGCCCTCGGGCGGGTTCTTCATCAATGTGACGGATGTGCTGCTCAAGGGCCTCCAGATGGAATCCCCGGCGGCCCAGAGGCCGATCACGGGCGTGGCCACGGATTCGGCGATGTGCGTCAGCCCGGTGGAGCCGCCCACCAGCGCATGGCACCGCTTCACCACGCCCGCAACCTGCAGCAGCGGCATGTTCACTTCCCAGCGCGCGCCGGGCAGGGCCTCAATTTCTTTGTGATACTGCTCCCAGGCGTCTGTTTCATACGGGCCTGTGGCGATGAAAATGTTGTGTCCCGCGGAGGAGAGGTCGCGCGCCAGGCGCATGAAATTATCGGCGCCCCAGCGCCACATGGGGATGGAGCCGCCGATGCACAGGGCCGCAGTTTTTGCGCGGCCGCCAAAGTGTTGTAGGGCGTACTGCTCCCCGAAGGATTCGACCTCGGGCGGCAGGGCGATGATCTGGCGGGACACAAGCTCGGCCTGGTCAGCCGTGATGCCGAGTGGCGCGGCCAGGCTCATGTACGCGTTCATGATGTGTTCGTAGCCGTCCCGGAGCCAGTGTGTTTCCGCGCCGGTGTGATCCAGGGACGAGCGCACGGGGATGCCCGCGAGTTTGGCCCAGTAGCCGTAGCTCTTCTTGGGCCTGAAGATCAACGCGGCGTCCGCGCGCGCGGCCGCGGTCACGGCGAAGGCGCGCAGGTTGGTCCACACGCGCCCCGGCTTGAGCCGGTTCTGCAGCTTGTCTTTTTTGGTGTCTATGAAAACGATCTCGCCCAGCTCGGGCAGCACGGGCAGCAGGTTCAGGTACCGGGTGTCTCTTTTCACCAGGGTGATGATGCGCCCCGGAAATTTCTCGCGCAGCACCCGCACCGCGGGCACGGCCTTGAGGAAATCTCCGATGCCCGGACAGGTCAGAAACAATACGATGGTTCCGCGCGCATCCGCCATGACAGGTTCCAATTATACAGCAATAACGGAAAACAGAGCGGGCTTTTCCCGCGCGAGCCGCAGGCGCCCCGGGCCGCGCATTATGAACCCTGGGCGGAGAATTGCTTTTCGGAGATTTTGAACAGGAGCGCGGCGAACAGAAACGCGAATCCCGCGGCCGGGGCGCTCGCGGCATATCCCAGAAACGCCACAAGCCACTGGAACAGGTACATGCCGGCCAGTGCGCCGAACAGCATGAGGCCCAGAGCGCGGGGCCGTGCGCTCTCGCTCACACGATCGAGCGCGCCCATCCAGAACACCGCGGCGAGAAACATCACGGCCCATGCGAGCAGGCTCGTCAGTCCCAGGGACAACGCGCCGGATTCCAGAGCCTTCAGCGCGGGGATCATCAGAAGCGCGGCCAGCGCCGTGTGCTTCGTGCGCCTGGCCATGGCGGCGCGCGGAACCGCGAGGAATGCGGCGAACCCGAGCGCGCAGATTACGCCCAGCCACACCATGCCGTACGCCGGGCCGCCGGGATACAGCCGCGCGATGCGCGAGTGCAGATAGGTCTCGGCCAGGCCCGCGCCCAGCCCCGCGAACCAGCAGCAGGTGGCGATGCGTCCCCTTCCGGCAACAAACGCCGCGCCCCATTTCCCTATCGAGCGGATCAGGTACTGCGCGAGAAAGCCCGCCAGGGCGAGGACAAGGAAGGTGCACAGCGCGCGCGTGCCGTGCGTCATGGGAACCTTGTGGACCAGGACCTCGCCCATGTTGCCGGAGAAGAAGATCAGATAAAGCAGGAGCAGCACGGCGGCGTACCACGCGGCGTATGCGGGCCGCACGGGCATGCGCCACGGCTCACGGAACCCGGCGTGCGCCGTGGCCGCAACGAGCACAATGAAGAACGGGAGCATGAGCACCAGCAGGCCAGGGGCCAGGGGCTTGTGGTGGATGGGCCGGTTTTCTCCGAACCGCGCGGCCGCGGCCTGGCGCGCGTCAATTTTCACCTCGCGCACTGTGGGCATCTGCAGCATGCGCTCCGCGATGCGGTCGAGTTGCGCTTTGTCCCGCGACGCCACCACATAGAACAGCGGCAGGCCGCTAAGCGGAAACTCGCCAATCCAGATGTGGAATGCGCGCACACTCACGCCCTCGGGGATGTTCGCCAGCATGGGATACACTTCGTCCTCCATGCTGGATCCCCAGTCTATGACAAAGACCCCGCCGGGCGCCAGGAGCCTGTTGAAGATGTCGCTGTAATTCTCTCTGGCGGTGAGGTAATCCTCCTGCAGGAACACGCTGCGGGGCATGTTGAACAGGCGGATGCCGATGCCGTTCTGGAAGATGAGATCGTACTGTTTGCCCGCGTCCGCGCGCGCGCGGATGGCCTGGCGCAGGTCCGCGGTTTCCACGCTCATGCCGGGGCGCTGGAACACGCGGCCGTTGTATTCCGCGTAACGGCCCGCCATGAGCCGCGGAACCACGGGATCGAATTCCACGGACTCGAATGTGCGGAACCGCGGGTTGGCGTCAAGGAGCATGCCCGCGTACAGGCCGTCCGTGCGCCCGGCCAGAAGCACGCGCTCCCTGCCCCGCGCCAGCTCGGCCATCAGGCGCCGCATCTCCGTGGGATAATGCTCCACGCTGTCGCACGCGTACCAGATCATGATGGTGTTGTACACGCCGCCCACGCACCGGCCGTCCTTGAACGAGATGAAGTCCAGCCGGTAGTACGGCGTCCAGTGCGTGGACATGTTGGTGTATTCGTCAATGCGCCACACATAAAAGGATTCGTTTTTGTTGTGAGCCGAGGTCCAGGCCGCGGCGCCGCACAGGAGCAGCCCGATGAGGGCCGCGCGCCGGTGCGGAAGCAGGAACGCCACCACCGCGCAC
>JAGUYV010000119.1 GCA_020061125.1 bacterium
AAAGCTCTCGGCGCAGGCCACCAACCAGGTCGGCCTCAAGTGCAACCTCAAGTCCGACAGCCGCTCCCTCATCGCCGACGGCCTCGACCCCAAGGAAGGATACGCCACCAAGGACGACACCCTGGTGGACCTGTACAAGCTCGACGCCGGCGAATACACCCCCGAGCACCTGGGCATCCGCGAAGGCGACTGGGTCGAGATCAAGGCCGAAGCCTTCTACAACGCGCAGGCCAACAACAATGAGTTCGGCGCCTGGACCACAGCCACAGGCAACGCCGCCGCAGGCCAGCAATTGTTCAGCCTGATCGGCGCGTCCAATCTGCCCGTGGAAATCGGCGATCAGGGCGGCTTCTCCGTCCAGGTCGGCGCCACACTCTACACGGCAGCCAACCGCGTGAGCGAGGACCCGGACCCGGACAACGACGGCGTCTACAACCTGGCCGCCAACGAATGGGTGTACAACTCCAAGACCGGAGAAGTCATCGTGGGCACAGCCGCCGCGCTGAACGACGCCGTGACCATCAACTACCGCACCCGCAACCGCTGCGAAAACACCATGCCCTTCCAGACCGAGAAGTACTACTACTTCCAGGTCACCAACGACACGGACATAGCAGATCTCGAGACCGCCATCCAGAATGCGCTCAATGCGCTCGACGTGAACGGCACCATCAACGCCGAAGTCAAGTACGACACGGACGACGCGCAGTTCTACATCTACAACAACACCGTGGCCGACTCCCAGGACTGGAACGAAATCAAGGTCAGCATCAACGCCGCGTCCGGCAGCGCCATCCGCCAGGGCTTCATCCTGCAGGACAGCACGGACAAGACCGTGAACGGCACGCGCCTTAGCCTGGTCAACGGCGGCCTGGGCGGCAATATGGAAGCCGAAAACCTGGGCATCATTGATTACCAGACCGACACCCTGGCCCTGGACTACGGCGATGTGGACAACTCCGAGCAGATCTACGCCGAAGTTGTGAACACCCGCCTCTCCACCTCTTACAACCCCGGCGTGCAGGGCGGCGCACTCGCTCTGAACGAGTGGACCACCGGCTACACCCAGGGCAACGCCCTGCTCATGATCAATCAGACCGACAAGCTGTCCGTGGACGGCACCTACTGGTCCCGCGTGGACTTCTTCTCCGGCGCGGCCAACGAGTATGTGATCAGCGACGCGGGCGGCACGATCCCCCCGGTGATTTACTTCAACACCACCGCCGGCCTGGCGCCCGCCGCCAACCAGAACATCGTGCTCGAGTTCCGCCCGTCCAACGCCACGGTCGTGCAGCTCACCGAGAACACCGGCTACACCATTGACTCCTCCACGGGCAACATCAGCCTCGTGTGGAGCGGCGCCAACACCGATCAGAACCGCGCCCTCATGGTCAACGGCGCAGGGCTGCTCACGGGCCAGATCAAGATCACGGCCCAGTACACCACCGAGGACCGCCTGCTCGCCGCTCCCTCGACCCTCATGGACAGCCGCTGGGCCGACTTCGTGCAGGCCTACGCCGAAGTGAGCGAAGGCGGCGACGGCAAGGCCCGCACCGACTTCAACAACATGTGGGGCACCATCAACAACAAGGTCGGCTCCACGCCGGACCCGCTCATCTACGACCAGGCCACCAGCACGCAGCCCACGCAGAAAGGCTCGAGCCGCTTCCTGTCCGCGGACACGCACCGCACCTCCATCAATGTGTACGACTCCCTGGGCGCGATACACGAGCTGCAGTTCGTGTTCACCCATGTGGGATCGTACTATGACACGGCCAAGCAGGTGCGCTACACCAACCAGTGGTTCTGGCGCGCCGAGCTGCCCTACAGCGATGTGTTCTCCTTCGACAGCATGGACAACATTGACGCCGTGGCCCAGGGCGTGTCCCGCCTCAAGGGTTCGCTCACCTTCGACGACAACGGCCTGCTGCAGTCCACCGCGCTCGCCGGCAACACCGGCCCCATCATGTTCGACCCCTCGCCCATCGGTCTCAACGGCAACTCCACCCACAATGTGGACACCTTGAGCATCGAGGTTGACTTCGACGGTCACACCACCAACCTGCTGGGCGGCGTGACCCAGTACGCCTCGGATTCCACCACCCTGGCCTACGAGCAGAACGGCTGGGCCATGGGCATCCTGCAGACCTTCGCCGTTGACCAGCTCGGCATCATTCAGGGCAGCTACTCCAACGGCGTGGTCAAGCCCATCGGCCAGCTCGCCCTGGCCATCTTCCCCAACGAAGACGGCCTCACCAAGCTCGGCGCCAACCTGTGGGACCAGTCCGCCAACACCGGCACCCCGACCCTGGTGCCCGCGTATGTGGGCGGCGCAGGATCGGTCATGGGCGGCGCCCTCGAAATGTCCAATGTGGACATCGCCGAGGAATTCACAAAGATGATCATCACGGAGCGCGGCTTCCAGGCCAACTCTCGCATCATCACGACTTCCGACGAGATGCTGACCGAGGTGCTCAACCTCAAACGCTGATCGTTAACCCTGCATCACTCCAATTTCCGCCGGCCGCGCAGGCCGGCTTTTTTTATGCCCGCATTTTCCCGCGCGCGCGCCTTTTGATCCGCGCGCGCTTCTGGTACAATGAAGCGGACAAAAGGAACCGCACAGGCCATGACCACGGACCCGCAAGACCCCCAGGCGTTCAACCCCGGCGACGCCATCCTCAAAACCTCGCAGATGGGCGACATCGTGGCCCAGCGCGGCAAGTGGCTGCACAGCATCCGAAACAACCTGGCGGTCATCAACAAAAGCAAAGACATCACATACCTCAACAACCTGTTCCAGGGCCTGCCCGGCATCGTGGTGGGCGCCGGTCCCAGCCTGCAGAAGAACATTGATCTGCTCGCGGAGCGCGCCGCGCAATATCCCCTGTTCTGCACGGACCGCGCCTTCGCCATGCTTCACGAAAAAGGCGTGATCCCCGAGTTCACCGTGGCCGTGGACTTCCAGGACATCGTGGCGGATTTCTTCAAAGGCATGCCCGTGCACAAATCCATCCTCCTGGCCTCGGTTAAGGTGAGCCGCAAGCTCGTGGACCTGCCCTGGATGGAGCGCCTGTTTTTTCTGGTGCTGGACAGCGACACGCAGTTCAACGAGGCCATGGCCAACCTCACGAACCGGCGCGTGGCCGGCATCCCCGGCGCCATCATCTGCGGCAACAGCGCCTACCTGCTCGCGCGCTTCGCGGGCTGCAACCCCATCACCTTCTGCGGCTGCGACATGAGCATGCCCGAGCCGAGCAAAAACCCGCGGGACATCAACTACGAAGCCCAGGGCCTGGACGGCGAAAAAATCTACTCCCTGCCCGGATACCTGGCCGGACACGAGTGGCTTCTGCGCCACCTGCACCTTGACAACGAAGTGCAATCCGGTAAAGTGAAGGTGTTTAACTCCACCGAAGGGGGAATCATGTACGGCGAACACCTGCCCCCGCTCACCATGCGCGAGTTTCTCGACGCATATCCGGGTTCGGACAAAAGCCTTATGATGCAAATCCGAAAAAGATTGGATCTTTACTGACCGCCGGGGTAAAATGTCACCGGGACAACAGGAGTATATTTGTATGATAGAACTTAAGAAACTCAACGATCAGGCGTTCATTGTGAACTCGGATCTCATCGAATTCATCGAAAAAACCCCGGACACGGTGATCACCCTCACCACGGGGCGCAAAATCGTTGTGCGCGAGTCTGTTGACGAAGTTGTAAAAAAGGTGATAAAATACCGGCGATTTATTAATGAAGGCATTGCCGTGAAGACGGAATAAATTGATTTGCATGGCTTTTTTATTGTGTCAACCCATACTGGAACAACGAGACACAACCTAAACAAGGAGGCAGGCACATGGCAGAAGAGGAAGTCTTGACGGAGCAGGAAGCGCCTCAAAAGAAAGCCCGCAGCGGCATGAATCCGATCATCATCCTCGGCGTCGTGATTCTCGGTTTCATCATCATCGCCGTTCTGATCATCATGCTCATGGGCAAGGTCGGCGGCAAGTCCGAAGCCCCGGTCAACACCACCATTGAAATCGAAGCCTGTGAAGACAAATACAAGGTGTTCGTATTCGGCGAAGACCAGCTCAAGTTCAAACTCAAAGACAAGCAGGAATACCTCATGACCAAGGTGGCGCTGTGCGTGCCCACGGAAACCTCGGACGACGCGCTCAACACCAAGGTGCCGCTCATGAAGGCCATCATGACCCAGTACTTCCTGCGCTTCACCAGCGAAGATGTGTTCGGCCCCCAGAAGCCCGCCGAAGACCTGGCCCCGGCTGAAGAAAAGCAGACCCAAGACATCTTCACCGACGGCGCGGTTGACGACATCCCCGACACGCCGGAGGAAAAATTCAAGCTCATCAAAAAGGGCTTGAAAAACGAACTCAACGGCACCTTCAAGGAACTGGGCATCATAGATGTGTACCTGTTCGAGTACGAGCCGGCGAGAACACCGTTCTGATCTGATATTCGATTCGCGAGGAGGGCAATCCCTTGGGCGATTTTCTGAACCAGGATGCCATAGATGATTTGATATCCCAGATAGGCGACGACTCGGGCGGGGGCGGCTCCTCGCTCGGAGGCGGCGACGATTTCGGCCTGGGCGACCTGGGCGATCTGGGAGTGGACATGCCCGCGGCGCCCTCCGGCGGCGGAAGGGCCGCTTCCCCCGTGGTCCCCGCGGACACGGACAAGGATGTGCGCCCCTACGATTTCGCCCGCGCCTCCAAGTTCTCCAAAGATCAAATCCGCACCATCCAGATGATCCACGAAACTTTTGCGCGCCTTTTCGCCAGCACCCTGGCCGCAAAGATCCGCGCCCTCACCAAAATCAAGGTCGTGTCCGTGGAGGAAGTCACCTACGAGGACTTCATCAACACGGTCTCCAACCCGTCCATCATCTCCATCTTCTCCATGCCGCCCATGGAGGGCAACGCCGTGCTCGACATCAGCCCGCAGATCGGGTTCCCGGTCATGGACCGCCTTCTGGGCGGCGCGGGCGAGGAAGACGAGGAAGCGCGCGAACTCACCGACATCGAAGTCAACATCATGGAGAGCGTGCTCCACGACGCCCTGGGCTTCATCAAAGAAGCCTGGGCCAATGTCATTGACATCAACCCCAAACTGGAATTGCTTGAAAGCAACCCATACTTCGTGCAGGTCGTGCCGCCCTCCGAAATGATCGTGCTCGTGAACCTCGAAGCCGAAGTGGGCGAAAAGACCGGCCGCATGAACCTGGCCATCCCTTATGTGATGCTCGAAACCGTACTGCCCAAGTTGAGCATCCAGCAGTGGTTCTCCACATACCGCCGCACCGTGTCTCCGGACACCCCGCTCAAGGTGGAGGAGCGCCTGCTGAAAACCGCGGTGCAGTTCACGGTCCAGCTCGGCAGAACCAACATCTCGCTCAAGGATTTCCTGAACCTGGGCGAGGGCGACATCATCCAGGTCAATTCCAAGGTCAGCGACGAATTGCCCATATTCGTGGGGGATCGCATAAAATTCAAGGGGCGGCCCGGCGTGGTGGGCAAGCGCATCGCAATCCAGACGACATCCGTGGTCAAGGATGTCGAAGAAGTCTGAACCGGGCGCCCCGGCCCGGACCCGGTCCGGGCGCCCGGCGCCGCTTCCCAGCGCCGCACGCGCAAACCCGGACTCGATACCCATGATAGAGCAGAAACACATCATCGAATTGTTCACGCGCCTTGGCCAT
>JAGUYV010000377.1 GCA_020061125.1 bacterium
CGGCTTCGAGCACGAACACGCAGAACCGCCAGTGCGGGTGATCCACGGTGAAGCCGATCCACTGCTTGAGCCGCAGACGGCCCGCGCCGCGATACGGCCGCGACTGCGCAATGTTCACGGCGCGCATCGGCCCTTTGAACAGTCCGAAGGCAATGTCTCCCCCGCTCACCAGAGCGGCGGGCGCGGGACCGATTTGCTGCATGGCGCCGCCTCCCTCTGCCGGGCGCGCCCGGCTCACATGTCCGCATCAATGAACCCGAAGTAGCGGCCCATCCAGTAGGCGAGAAGATAGTCCGACGGCTGGACGACCCGCAGCCGGTTCTCCTCGCAGGAATCCAGATCGTAGGGATCGCGCCACCACAGGAAAGTGGATGCGCAGCGCTGCGCGGGCGTGCGCGGCGCGTTGCCCGTGGGCCGCCCGAAACGGTTGAGGCAATACTCGCGGCAAATGCCGGGCGGGCATTCCACCTTTTGCGCGTGCTTGCGCGCGGGGAACTGGCGCAGCATGCGGATGCCGTTGTCCACGGCTTCGAGCGCCGGGCCGTGCTCCGGCCCGTTGCGTTTCATGGAGGCCCACATGAAGTCGAACCAGGCGTTGTTCTGAAGGATGACGGCGCGGGGCTGGCCCGGCGCGCGCACCACATCCTGGTCGAAGCTGTGCTGATAGATCTCGCGCAGGGCCGGGTCGCGTTCCAGCCAGATGAGCGTGAACAGGCTCAACATGTGCATGGAAATGTTATTGTAGTTCGCGCCGCAGCCCTCGAAGCCGGGATACATGCCGTTTGTGGCCAGATATTCGGTATACGGGCGCGGCTGCTCCCACTTCTTTTTGAGGCAGTTGACTTTGCCGCCCTGCTGAAGCAGACAGTTGCGGTAAAATTCCTCGAAACGCGCGTCGCCCGTGCCCAAGGCCGCGGTCTTGATGAAAGACAGGGACATGGCGGCGTTGAATCCGGGATAGTCTCCAAATGTCACCGCGTGGATGGGGCCGTGCTCCGCGGTGCGGCCGTCCCAGTCCACGAACTCCATGCGGTTCTTCACCAGGTGGCGGCCCACGGCGTCCAGCTCCGCGCGCACCAGCGCCTGCACCTCGGGGTCGTCCACGAGCAGGGCCGTCACGCCCAGCGCGAACATGTGCCCGCTGTACTCGTCCTTGCTCACATTGTCCAGCCAGCACCATCCAGCGTATTTTTCCAGCCCGCAGTGTTCCGACTCGTTCCACTGGCGTGTTGCGGGGTCCACGGTTTCCACGCACCCGTTGGCGTTCACCCGCACCCATTTGTTGTCGTCTTTTTCCACATCCGTCATGTAGCTTTCGAGGCTCGCGGGACACGAAATGCCCCGCACGCCCGGCGGGATGTACTGTCGCGTGTAAAGGCCCGGCACGCCGGTCACGGCCATGCGCGTTGCAAAGCCCTTGAGCAGAATCCTTATTGTCTCCAACGCGCTTGCGTCGCCCGTGGCCGCGTACCGGAACGATTGCGAGGACAGGTACAGGGCGTTCCACAGGCCGTCGTTTTCGCCCGTGTGCCATTGCGCGACATCTTGCCATGAGGCCCGCTCCTGCGGAACCGCAGGCTCGGAAGGATCGTCCGGCGCGGCGTCGAGGGTCACGCTCATGATCCAGTTCAGATCGGGGTGCATGTGAAGGCGGACGGCGATGCCGTCATAAAAGGCGGCTTTCTGCGCCAGGGATTCGGGCGTGTCTTCCGGCGCGGGCGCGGGGCGCGGCCACTTCGGCGCGCCGTATTCCCACGGCTGCACGCATTCGCCCTCGAAACACAATTTGCCCTGTTCTCGCATGCACGCGGCGGCGCGCCATGCGCCGCTGTCGCAGATTTCCAGAGTGTACGCATCCGCGGAACAGCGCCTCGCGCCCTGCTCGCACCCCTGCGCCTTGAGCGGGGCCATATTTGCCGCGATGATCGCGGCGAAGACAATCCACGACTGATATCTCATGACAAGCCTCTCCGGGAAGTGTGTGGCGCGCGTCACGGCTTGTTCATGCCGGTGATGTGCTCGACATTGATGCGCAGAATCGTGGCGATGGCCGTGTGCGGGGGCTGCACATCCATGGTCAGCTTTGCGTGCGGCGCTTTCTGTCGCATCAGCATGTTCAGAATGCGCGCGCGCTCGTCCAGGCTGTTCACCGCGCGGATGCG
Source organism: bacterium (assembly GCA_020061125.1). GTDB lineage: Bacteria > UBP15 > UBA6099 > UBA6099 > DSWB01 > DSWB01. Next base: position 2,163 of record JAGUYV010000377.1, read on the forward strand.
GCCCATGGCCATGACCGAGCGGAACCGCATGGAGAATTTGCACGGCAGGCCGCTGCCGTCGTTCACCTGTGCCGCGTCCGGATGCACCACGGTGAAGCACACGCGCGGGCTGCCCGCCAGGCTGCGGTTCCGCTTGCTGTCCGCATCCAGGGTGGTGTGCAGATATATGGAATTAGAATCGCGGTCGGCCACGAAATTCATGGGAATCACATAGGGCACATTGCCCTCCTCGGGCACGCCGCCCGTGCCCAGGAACCCGTAATGCGTGTCCGGACTTTCCAGCACATCCCAGGCGTCCGGGTCTGTCATGGCGAGTTTCTTTTTGCGCAGGGGCAGGTAATGTGGCGATTGGTCCATTGGTCCTCCGGGGGAAGCCGTGATTTTTATTGTGCGGGGTCCGGGCCGGGGCGGCACTGAATGATGCGCATGTCCTCGATGGTGATGAGGCCGTCCTCGACCATTTCCCTGACCTCTGGCACAAACGCCTCGATGCGCTCGGCCGTGTCAATGATCTGCACAAGAACGGGGAGATCCTCGGACAGGCGCAGCACCTTTGTGGTGTGGATGCGGCTGCGCGCGCCGTATCCCAGACGCCCGCGCAGAACCGTGGCGCCGGCCAGGCCGCGCTCGCGCGCCTTGAGCACGATGGCCTCATACAGCGGTTTGCCGCGCCAGCGGTTGCTTTCGCCGATGTAGATGCGGAGCAGTTTGCCCGGTCCTTCGAGTTTCATGATGATTGCCTCCCCGGATTATGAAGCCATGCGCGCGGCGTTCCAGCCCAGCCACACCGCGGCCAGCCCGATGATGCAGTTGGCGCCGATGTTCGCCAGCGCCGGGCCAGGCCCGTTTTCAAACAGACGCAGCGTTTCATAGCCGAATGTGGAAAATGTGGTGAGCGAACCCAGAAATCCGGTGATGATCAGCAATCGGATCTGCGGCGTGAGCATGCGCCGGTCCTCGACCAGAAACATGAGCGCGCCGATTGCCAGGCACCCGAGCACATTCACCAGCAGCGTGCCCCAGGGAAAAGTGCCGTTGAGCCACCTGTGGGGCAGGCCGCTCAATCCCCAGCGCGCGATGGCCCCGATGAACCCGCCGATTCCTATGTACAGTAGATTGCCCATCAGCAACTCCTTGCCGTCTGATGCCCGGCGCGCGGCCCGCGCCGGGGCCGCGTTTTCCCGGCGCGTCTATTATACAACCGCCGGGCCGCGGGGGAAACGCGGGCGGTTTTCTCCGCATGAAAAATACCTGCTTCACTATATGGCGATTTCGCTTATACTGTATGCGCAAGCCAAAAGCGAAAAAGGAGCGTTCCGCCGCATGAAAAAACCGTTTTCCTGGATTCTGATTCTTTTGACCGCGATGATTCTGTCAGCGGGCTGCAACAAAAGCAAGCCCCCCGGAAAAACCGCCGAAAAGGCAAAGGCAACGGACAAGGCCAAACCCGCAGACCAGGCCGGCGCTCCCGCGGATGCGTCCGTGCTCGATGAAGTCAAGGACATCTATGTGTGCAAGCAGAACTCCATGTATTTGAGCGAAAGCGAGGAAGCGGGCGCCATCTGCCCCGACGGCGCCAAGGTCCTGGAGTGGGTCAAGAAAATGATCGATCAGGGCTGGACCCGCGACGACATTCTGGAGCTTGTGCGCAACCTGCAGATGGGCCGCCCCCTGGCGCAGGAGAACGGCCAGCCCGAGTGCGCGCAGCAGGGCGTGCTCAAGGCCGAGGGCTTCATCATGTCCTACTGCCCCTACGGCGTGCAATGGGTCTCGTCCACGCTCGATCCCATGATCAACAACCTGGGCGCGGCCCTGGATTACAAACCCTACTTCATCATGCAGAAGGGCGCGGACGGCAAGCTCACCGCCATGCACGGCCAGAAGGAAGTGGATGAAAACCTGCGCATGATCTGCATCCGGGACAAATGGAGCGTGCAGAAGTGGCTCGAATACACGCGCTGTTTCTCCGCGGAGATTTTCAACAACCGCGAAGCGCCCAAGGACTGGACCTTCTGCGCCAAGCAGGTGGGCATCGATCCCGCGGCCGTGAACGCCTGCTTCAAGACCGAGGCCGCGTCCCTGGCCGAAAAGGATCTGCAGCTTGTCATGAAATACAACGCGGGCGCGTCGCCCACGGCCGTGTACAACTGCCACAAAAACATTGTGGGCGCCATACCGTTCCAGAACATCAAGGGCGCGGTGTGCCGCCTGATTCCGGATCCCAAGCCCGAGGCCTGTTCGCGCTCGTGACGGATTTTTCGAAATGAAATTCCTCCGGGGCGCGCCGTACGGCGCGCCCCTTTGCGTTTGCCCGCATGACCCCGGACGCCGCGGCCTGTGATTTGGCTGCGCTCTTGTGTAAAATGGATCATTGTGCGGGCGCATCGCCCACGGCCCGCGGACATGGATTGGAGACACACAGAACATGGCGGACATGCAGGCGGCAATCAGGATTCTCACAGACAACAATGCGTTCGCATCCGGGGGGCCGCTGCCCAACGCGGCCATGGGCGCGCTCTTCCAGGCGTGGCCCGAAGCGTATCCCCAGTCCGGTTGCGCGCTGGACGGCAAATTTTACTGCATGGCGCGCACGGCCGGCGGCAAGCGGCTCGCAATCATCGCCCCGGGCGGCAACACCTGCGCGTTGAGCGGCGGCACGGGATTCGAGCCGGAAACCGCTGAAACCGTGACCGTGGACGGCACGGAACATCTCGTGGCGTGGTGCGCGCAGTCTCACGAAAATGCGGATGCGCTGCGCGCGGCGTTTCCGTTCACGAAACCACGGCCGTGCGGCGCGGCCGTGAGCTTCGGCATGGGCGACCGCCTCGGGCTGGCCACGCCCGGACACTTGCAAGCCGCGGCGCGTTTCCGCGTGTTCCCGGTCCTGGCCCAGCAGAGCATCCGAGAGATGCAGCGCACCGGCCGCTCACCCGCGGATGTGCTCGACGCCGCGGCGTGGGCCGTGTTCCAGGAGGACTGGCGCTCGGGGTACGGCTCGGACGCCGACCACCTCAAGACCGAGGACGATGTGCGCGCCACGGCCGCGGCCGGCTTCACCATGTTCACCGTGGATCCCTCCGATCACATCGTGGACGCGGCGGACACCATGGACATCAGCAGCCTGTCCCACGAACTGCTCGCCTTCTTCGCCGAAGGCAGCGAGGAAAACGCGGAGGTGCGCGATCAGTTCATCGCGTCGTACGCCAGCAAGGAATTCAACCTCGAAGATCCAGACACCGGATTCCGGCACACCTTTCTGCTTCAAGGCATCCCATTTCTGCGCATCGCCGTGAAATATCTGCCCGCAGTGCGCCACGCCATCTCGCTCTACCGGCTCCTGCAGGAGCTGAAAGGCAACGAGCCGTTCGATTTCGAGATGTCCATTGACGAGACCGCAACGCCCACCACGCCCGAGGCGCACCTGTTCGTGATTACGGAACTGACGCGCGCGGGCGTGCGCGTGCAGAGCTTGGCGCCGCGCTTCATCGGCGAATTCCAGAAAGGCATTGACTACATCGGCGACACGGCCGCGTTCCGCGAGGCGTGCCGCCTGCACGCGCTCATCGCCCGCGCCATGGGCGGCTACAAGCTGTCCATCCACTCGGGAAGCGACAAGTTCAGCATCTTCCCCATCGTGGGCGAGCTGACTCGCGGACTGTTTCACGAAAAGACCGCGGGCACAAGCTATCTCGAAGCCGTGCGCGTGATCGCGCGCGCCAACCCCGCCCTGTACCGCGAAATGCACGCCTTCGCCCTCGAGCGCTTCGAGACCGACCGCGCCAGCTATCATGTGACCACCAATCTCGCGAACCTCCCGCCCCTGAACACTCTGGCCGACGCCGATCTGCCCGCGCTCATGGACGCGGTGGACCCACGCCAGCTCATGCACATCACATACGGATCCATCCTCACGCACAGGGACGAAAGCGGAAATTTCGTGTTCTACGACCGGTTCATCAAAACGCTCGAAGACAACGAGGAAGACCACTACCGGACCGTGGCCGCGCACTTCGTGAAGCACTGCGAAGCCCTGGGCCTGGAGCGGGCATGATCCCGGTGTCCGGACCCGGAACCCGCGGGACGCAGATATGACCTCACGCGCAACTCCGCTGACAGTTTCCATCCCCGCCCACGGGGCGCTGCTGCTGCTTGCGGCCGGGCCGTTCCTGGTGCAGCCCGGCGCGAACAACATCTACGGCCCCGTGAAGATCGCGTTTTTCA
>JAGUYV010000359.1 GCA_020061125.1 bacterium
ACGCTCTTCCGATCTGTGCGGCTGCACAGGGTGGGCGCGGGTTTCGCGGCCACCGCGCGGCTGGTGTCGCGGCCCTGTTCCATGATCGAGAGCGGCGCGTCAAGCGTGTTGCCGCTGGTGGTGGGTTCCCCGGTGCGGAAGGTGGCGCGGGGCACGCTGAAGGCTCCGGTCACGCCGCCCTGCGTGGCGTTGGCGCCGAAGCTGTTGATGGTCGTGGTTTGCACGGTCGTGGCGCCGTTGGCGTCCGTGGCGCGCACCGCGACATCATAGGACCCGGCCGCGGCCGCGGTCAGGGTGTACTGGGTGTCGGATACCCTCGTGAGGGTTCCGCCGCTGGTGGTCCACACATAGGTGATCGCATCGCCGTTGGCGTCGGTCGCGGTCGCGGTGATGGTGGCGGAGTCCGCGCCGTCGGACAGGATCACGGCCTTGCTGGCGGCCAGGCTCACCGCGGGCGGCTGATTGCCAAGGCTCGAGGCGGTGATGCCGCCGCCGCTGCGTCCTCCGCATCCGGCAATCGCGCCCAGAATCACGAGCAGGCACAGCAGCCCCGAAACAATTCTTTGTTGGTTGAACGATTTCATCACTTTGAATGGCTCTCCCTTCTCACAGGTTCCACTGCAGCATCGCGGTCACGGCGTTTCCGAAGCGCACCTGGTTCTTTTTCACAGGCGATGCGCTCTGGAGCCGCACGGTCCAGCGATCCGACAGATCGTATTCAAGCGCGCTCATGGGAACGAGCTTGGTCATTTCGCCGCCGACGCCGAAATCCATCTGGTGCAGCGAAAAGCCCAGCCCGGCGCGCAGTGTCTGCCGGTCGTTCACCGGCATCATATAGCCGAGGTTCACTATGGTGTGATCCACATCCGCGCCCGCAAGCGCGCCCGTGGATATGTTCACTTCCGTCTGGGCGTACATCATATCCAGAAACACAATGTCCTTGTCCATCTGGAACTTGTATCCAAGGGACACGGCCCAGCCCGCGTCCAGGTCCCCCTCGTTCGGGAGAACGGCCCCTGCGCCCACGGACCACTGCGACTGACCCGCGGAAGCCTGCTCCGCCGCGCGCGCCTGCATGGGCGCCAGGACCGCAGCGGCAAGCATCATGCACACAACCAGCCTTGCGACCTTCATTTTATTGCCTCCCTTGAGATGTTTTGAATTGTTTTTTTCGCTCTTCAATATGGTAAATTCCCTGCGGGAAACAGTTGTTCGTTGTGAAGGGGATTCTGTTGTTTGCGCACCCTTGTGCGCCCTCTGGCCTGTGCTTTTACCACAAGTTTGTCAAGCCAATTAAAGAAAGTTTAGGGGGATCCGTTCAAATATCAATGGAATTGCTTGACATTTATTCCACAATCAGCGGCGGCGCAGCCGCGCGCCCATTTCCGCGCGCTCATGGCGCATTTTGCCGGGAATATGTTACAATGTTGGCGCGGCGCAAGAATTGCGTTCGGGCAATGTGAGGCGCCGCGGAGGAGGGAAACCCCAATGGCGCTGCACCTGGTCACCGGCGGAGCCGGGTTCGTGGGCAGCATTCTGGCGCGCCGCCTGCTCGAACAGGGCGAAGATGTGCGCGTGTTCGACATGGTGCACTCGGACCGCGTGCCCGAGGGCGTGCAGATGTACGCCGGGGACATGCGCGACCGCCGCGCCGTGCGCCACGCCTGCCGCGGCGTGGATGTGGTCTACCACCTCGCCTTCATCCAGGCCTCCTCCAAAAATGTCCGCGCCAAGCGCTGGAACATCAACTTCAAAGGCACCAAGCACTTCATCGAATACTCGCAGGACGCCGGCGTCAAGCGCTTCGTGCTCGTCAGCAGCATGGATGTGTACAGCCCACGGCCCCCGTGCCCGTGCACCGAACTCGCCAGCACCGATCACCCCTACGGCTGGTACGGCCGCCACAAAGCCGCGGTCGAGCGCCTCGCCATGGAATACCACGAAATGTCCGGCTTCCCCGTGGTCACCCTCCGCTTCCCCACCATCTGCGGACCCGGCTACTACGCCCGCAAGTCCCTGCTCGATCTCATGGACTGGATCGCGCGCGGCCGGCCCCTCATCTGGATTGACGGACCCGACATCCGGTGCGACTTTGTGCACATTGACGATGTGATCCAGGGCCTGCTTCTGGCCGGCAGAGCGCCGGACAAGGCCGGCGGCCAGGTGTTCAATGTGTCCTGCTCCGAACCCGCCACGCCCGTGGCCCTCATGAAAGCCTGCCTGCACCACCTCGGGCGCCGCATGCCCATCATCCGCGTGCCGCGCGAACCCGGCATCGCGCTCGCAAGGCTCATGACCCGCACCAACATCCTCGACTTCCCCCCCGAGCAGCTCGACTACCTGTTCTACGACAACTTCTACTCCTCGGACAAAGCCCGCAAGACCCTGGGCTACGAACCCCGGTTCACCGCCGAGGAAGCCGTCATCGAGCTGTTCCGCAGCTACCTGCCCCAGAGAACGAGCATCAGAGCCAAAGCCAAGAATTACTGATCGCCCGCCGGTTGCCGGAAAAGGACACCGCGGAGAGGTGAAGCGGGATCCGGCGATCCGGGATTCGGGGACTCAAAGCCAGGTAAATTAAAATCAAGGCGGCGGCATTCGGCGATGCCGCCCTACATGTTTTGAATCTCACAGAAACAAAATCGCCTTGCCTCCGTGTTCTCTGTGCCTCTGTGGTCTCCGTGGTAATCTTTGCTTTTGCTTTTGTCTTCGCCTTTGCGCCAGGCGCAAAAAATAAACCCCCGGCAGGGGTTGCCTGCCGGGGGAGTATTGCTTAGCCGTTTATTGCGAACCGTTGCCGGAATTCGCGTCTCCTCCGCGTGCTGTCATGACTTGTGGAGCGATACCGGGGCCGCCGCGTGGCGGGCCGGGATCACACCAGCAGTGCGTTGTCCTGTCCCACACCCTGTTCGGAAATGAGGTTCAGGACCGCGCTGGGGGTGGCGTTGGCGTGCAATCCTGCGGCCACTGCCGTGTTTAAGATGATCTGCTGTTTGGTCATGCCAGTCGCGGTTTCCGCGATGTCCGTATCCGCAATTTTCGACTTGGCGGCCGTGGTGTTGATGCGCTCGGCCGTGAGATCGTTGATGACGGCTTCGATACGGTGCATGTACGCGCCGGTTGTGGCGCGCTCCTGCGCGATGTACTCGATGCCCGCATCCACTGTGCTGATGGCGTTCTGCGCGGCGCTGACCGAGGTCAGGCTCACGCCCGAGAGCTTGGTGGTGCGCGCCGTGATGGTGCGGAACTCGAATGCGGCCCGGTCCTCGGACAGGTTGTCCGGCCCGACCTGGAAACTCCATTCGTAGTCGCCGCCATAGGCGCTAAGCGCAGATGTCACCTGGTTGACCCATGTTGTTGCGGGAACAACGAGGTCAAACGGCGCCGGTGTGGGATTGTAATACGGATCCAAATCAAAGGACCCGCCGTTGGCAATCGCCTCATAGTCACTGTCTCTCAAATAAAAGGGATTGCCCAGGTTTTCATCCACATTCCCGGCATACATGCATGTAATGCCGCTGGCGTTCAAGGCAGATAGAACCTGATTCTCAAGCGAAGCGTCCACATCCACAGGATTTCCGCTGCCTGTGGAACCCTGATCATCGCTGTCAGCGTCAGTAATCAGAATTATGACCTTCTGGGCGTCGGTGCGGAATGTGAATGCATCACCTGGCGTTCCGGCAGTATATCTTTCTGTAGCTTCAACAACTGCGTCCATGCCGCGCTCCGTGCCTCCTGCAGTCGTAAGTGCGTCTACGCCCTGTCCGCCGGACGTGAACGACACCGCATCACTGTAGAATGTGAAGTCCCCTTGCGTTATGGCTCGGTCCGCTGCGTTGCCATAGTTGCCCAGAGTGACTGAACCAGCAGCAACAGGAGGCGCGCCAAGACTTGTGCCATTGAAACCCACTGCGGACATGCGAAGATCAAATCCCTTGGCCTTAAATTGTGTGAACATGGTGTTCGCGGCATTGGATATGGCTGTAATATATGACCCCATACTCCCGGTCCTGTCAAACACCCATACCACATCCAACTCTCCTGGACCGAACAGGTATTGCGTTCCGCCTGTGCCGCCTGAATCCACGGAACCGTTCATGGACGAGTATTTGCCGACTTTGTCTATCTCGGCAATAAGCGCTTGCGCTTCGTCGTTCATCTTCTGACGGTCCGAGTCTGTAAGCGTGGCTTCGTTGGCTGCCCTGACGGAGAGTTCCTTGAGGCGCATGGCCATCTTGAGCTGTTCTTCCATGAGCCGGTCGCGGCCTTCCATCCAGATGAGCGCTTCCTGCGCGTTTTCGATGGCGACATCTATCCCGCGGTAGTGGGCGCGCATGCTTTCGGAGATGGCCAGGCCCGCGGGGTCGTCGGCGCCGCGGTTGATGCGCATGCCCGAGCTTAACCGCTCCATGGTTGTTTTCAGGTCGCGGTTAACCCAGAACTGGTTGGCCAGGTTCTTCATTGCGTCTACATTTGTCTGTACGCTAAACAACAGTCATCACCCCCTTTCTTTAGCAGAGTCATTGACATGGTCCTTCTATAACAGGGTCCGGCGTGACGCCTCCATTGGCTCAATACGCCCGATGCACATCCGTGCGCGCACACGCAGCTGCGCATTGTTGCGTCAGCGGCGCGCGGGTGCCACCTCCGTGTGTCCAGACGGGCGCGCTGCTCCTTCAGCGCACCGGACCTGCTTCTATTCTGTTTTCCCGTGCGCCCGGCGGGGCCGGCCGGGACGCTGTTTCCTCATGCGATCATCCTTTCATGAGTCATGGAATCAGTGATTCGGGGTTCCGGGGATTCAAATCCCATGCGCAAAACCCGTGCGCGGAACCTCGAAAATGGTTTTCATGCGCGGCGCATAGCCGCGCGCTCTGTGTTCCTTTATGGCCTCCGTGGCAATCCTTGCATTTATGTTGTTCTTGCACACCGTTCAACGGTGCGCCATGCGGCGGCGGCATTCGGCGATGCCGCCCTACATTCTTCAAAGTTCATAGAAACAAAAGCGGTTTCCCCGCTGTGTTCTCTGTGCGCGTCCGTGCCCTCCGTGGCAATCCTTGTCTCTGTTATTTTGCTTTCCCTTCGCGTCCTCCGCGAACCCTTGCGCTCTCTGCGTCAATCATTTCATGCACACCGCGGTAACGCGCCTTCATGCCACGGGTACGCAAAAACGCGATGACCCCAGCGGCCGCCGCTGTTATTCTTATGCCGTTTTCACCCGCCCAGGAGACGGCCGCGGTTCAGAACCCGGATGCGGTGCGCAGGTACATCTGGCGGCGCGCGCCAGCGATGGTGAACAGCTCGATCGTGAGCAGTTCCTTGATCTTGCGCAGCACCGCGATGTCCGCCTCGGTGTACACCCGGTTCTTACGGCTCACGCGCCGGGGCTTGATGAAATCCTTGAATTCCTTCTCCCAGTAGCGAAGGGTGTGGGATTCCACATCCAGCATCCTGCTGACTTCGCCGATGGAGAACATCTGCTGTTCCATGACCATTGCCATGACCAGACCTCCTTTTCCGCCATGCGCTGCAATGTGCGTCAACTCGCCCCGCCCTCTATGGCGGGTTGCCTGCATGCCTCGGTTTTTTCTGTTCCAAACAAAAACCGCCCCCTGGCGCGGCATGTTATGCCGGCTTCCGGTAGCGGTCGGTTGCGTGCGGGACTGCGGGAAATGGGATTCCCGGCGGTTTGCCCCGGGATTTCGCCCTGCGAATACGCATGCCCTGCATCCTCCGTGATGACGGGATTCGACATCCTTGTCGGTTCATGGAAACGCCCGGCGGCCCGCCGGGAATCCCATGAAATCCCGCGTCCTTGCCAGTATTATCGGCATGGCGCATCGCGATCTTGATAGCTGCGGCAAAAAAAACGGATCGTTGGGCGCGTTTTTATTTGAAGTGATTTATCGGATGACAGGAAGTCGGCAAAAACAGCACCCGGCGAAAAACAAGGGCAAAGGTGAAAAAATTTAAGGCAAAGGCAAAGACAATGATTACCACGGAGGGCACGGAGATGCACGGAGGACACGGAGAAAACCGCTTTTGTTTCTATGATATTTTCAATTATGTAGGGCGGCATCGCCGAATGCCGCCGCCGCAAGGCGCATGGAGTGCGCGGCCATGCGCCGCGCCTGAAAACAATTTCGTATTCCCCACATGCTTTAAGGTTTTGGTTTTGAACCCCCGGCTCCCCGGTTCACTGAACCGCCGGCTCCCCGGGTCCCAGGGCCAGGCTCACCATGCAGCGGTTTCCGAATCGAAGCACATTGTCCTGGATGAACGAAACATCCTCATTGTAATCTTGCGCCAACGCGCGGTTGATGGCGGCTTCATCCGGGCCGTGCTTTCTGGCCAGGCGCTGGATGCGCTCGAAAAACTGCTCGGTGGCGCGCACGGAGCGGTCCAGAAACCGGCGCGCGCGATTCCCGCGGAAAAACACAAAATGGCCCGGGCACACGAATTCCGGTTCCAGGGCCGCAAGCCGGCGCAGGGTTTCGAGATATTGTTCGAGATTGTCGAACGCCGTGGGCCAGATGCGGCCGCTGGGCAGGGGCATGCCGCAGGCGTCGGACACGAAAAGCGCGCCGCTGCCGCGGTGGAAAAGGCACAGGCTGCACGGGGAATGCCCCGGCGCATGGATGACTTCCAAAGAGCATGCGCCCGTGTCCAGCACACCACCCGGTTCGAGAACATGCGCCCCGGACACTCCGCGCCACTCCACCACCGTGTCCGCGCCCGGATAAACTGACGCAAAAAGCGCATTTTCATTGACTTTTTCCATGGCGCGCACAAAGCCGGGCGCAGGCTCGTCCAGGGTCAGAACGCGCGCCGCGGGCGCGCTGCACGCCAGGCGCGCATCCGGGAATTCCCGCAGCAGCCGCACGGCCCCGCCCGCGTGATCATAATGCGAATGCAGGGCCGTGAGCCACGCCGGGGCGGCACCGAGATCCTCGCGCAGCATGCGCGCAACCAGAGGCGCGGTCTGGCTGATGCCCAGTTCGAGCAGTGCGGGCCGCTCACCCCTCACCAGGTAAAAACTGAACACGGCCCCGCCGAAATAGACTATGTCTTCTGTAATTTCACGAATGGTCACGGATTGTATCTGACCCGTTTCTAACCCGCACTGGCAAAAAACAACAACAGGAACAACGCCAGGCCGCAGGCGAAAACCACCTCGAAATTCCGCTGTTCAAGGCGCGCGGCGATGCGCAGGCACAGGAACACGCACAGGCCCATGGCGCCCGCTGCAATGACCATGTCCAGCAGATGCGGGGTTCCGCCTTGCAGCGCCAGGGCTGCAGACAGCCCGGTTTTGTGGACGAACGCAAGCCGGGCGAGCCACAGCACAAGCAGCACGGGCGGCAGCGCCATGAGCGTTTTCCATGCTCCGGCGTTCAGCACCACAAGTATCGTAAAAACGCACAGAAAAAACAGCAGAGAAAGGGGTTTGTAGGAAACATAGAAGCTCCAGAACCCGGCCATGGGGGCCAGGGGCGCGGCCAGAAGCCAGTGGCGCTCGGCCCCGCCCTTGTGCGCCACATAGTGCGCCAGGGTCAGCAGGGACAACGCGCCAATTACGGCGTTGATGATCCACGGATTGTTGAAATATGCGCCGAACACGGTGCGGGCCAGTTCGCCGCCCTGGAGCGCGATGGTGGCCAGGTACATGCCCAGCGCGCCCCCGCCGCCCATGAGCACGGCCACTTTCCAGTCCACGCTGTACCCGCGCCACCCCGCCAGCGCCGATGCGCCCAGAATCACGCACAGCAAAACCAGCACGCCCGTGGTTTCAGTGTAGGATGGAGACAGGAGGCGAATCAGCCCCCCGGGCCATTGCGGCAGAAACGCGGCGCCTCCCGCGGACAGCAGGATGCGATAGAGATCGTCGCCCAGATAAGCCAGCACGGGATTGCAGGTGAACCCCGCGGGAAGACCGCCGAGCGCGGCAACCACCACGAGCACAAGCCGCCGCGCGGGGTGCACAGCCGCGGCCGCAATCGCCAGCCCCAGAAATCCCGCAAGGCACAACGCATACGCCCATACGGGGATTCCCCCGCCGCCACCGCTTTTTCCGCTCTTTTTCGCCATGTGCAAAGCCGCGCGCCCGCGCGCCGTCCCGTGTTGTTTTATTGTCCGTTGCGATCCGCTGAAATTGTCAAAAAATCAAAACAAGCGCGACCCGCAGCCGCGCGGGGCATGGCCGCGTTTGGCATGGAGGCGGAACCGGCCGCTGCTCCGGGGGTTATTCCGCGAGCCATTTTTCCTTGTAACCAAACTCGCGGCGGTAATCTATAAAATCCACGCGGGCGGGATTGATCTCGTAGAACATGGCCTTGCTGCTGCGCCAGTGGATGAGGCGGAACACGGTGAATTTGTCAAAGAACAGAGTGCGGATTCGTTCCTTTTTCTGATCGTCGGTGACCACCGAGGCGGTTCCCCAGTACTGCACGCCCTGCACGCCGCGCATGTCCAGGTACGATTCGTTGACCGTGATGGCGACATCCGGGTTTTTGGCCAGGGCCTGAACTTTGGCCGTGCCGGGGATGGAAACGATGTAGATGCGCAGTCCGAAATTCACATATTCGAGCGCGCTGGCGTGCGGTTTGCCGTCGAGCACCGTGGCCAGGGTGCAGATGCTGTGCTCCTGCAGGTAGCGGCTGATTTTCTGTTCGAGTTCGTCGCGGTTCATGGCGTGCTTCTCCCGTGCGCGAAATGTTTGAGTGCAGATGAAAACCCGGCGCGCGCAAACCAGATTTCATGCGCCGGACCAATTAAGATTATCATATTCAAGCCGCGATGGAATCACCACCCGGCCAGAGCGCACGGGCGGTCCGCCGTTGTTGCCATATGCATATCGGGCGCCTTCTCAAGACGAGGCCGGACAATTTCGAGATTTGACATGGCCGCGGTTCAGGTTTCAGCCTTGACCCCCGGTTTGCCGGGGACTTAAAATGAAGCGCGCCGCTTGCGGTGACTTTGCCGGAGGATTTGCCATGAACCGCTTTCTCGAACGCATGAAATCAGCAGGACTCCTGATCGCCCTCCTTGCGCTGGGCTGCGCCGCGCGCGCGGCCGCCGCGGACTGCGCGAACATTCCCACGGACAAGGGGCCGGTCACGGGCGTGGACAACAAGGGCGTGTGCGAGTACAAGGGCATTCCGTTCGCGGCGCCGCCGGTTGGCGAACTGCGGTTCCGCCTGCCCCAGCCCGCGCAGCCGTGGACCGCTCCCCTGGTTGCGGATGCGTTCCGCGCAGAATGTTACCAGACGCCCATGGTGGACCTGGGGGCGAGCAAGAAGCCCACGGGCGACGAGGACTGTCTGTATCTGAATGTATGGTCCGCCGCGGCCGCGGGCGCGAACAAGCCGGTCATGGTTTTCATTTACGGCGGCGGGTTCCAGCACGGGTCCGGCAGCATGGACACTTATCACGGCGCGCGCCTGGCTGCCACCGGGGATGTCGTGGTGGTGACTCTGAATTACCGCCTCGGCCCCTTCGGGTTCTTCCTGCACCCCTCCCTGGCCGAACCGGACGGAACCAACGAGGGCAACTATGGCATGTACGATCAGATCGCGGCCCTCAAATGGGTGCGCGCCAACATAGCCGCGTTCGGCGGCGATCCGGACAATGTGACCCTGTTCGGAGAATCCGCGGGCGGCATGAGCATCGCCATGCACCTCACTTCGCCACTCACCGCGGGCCTGTTCCACAAAGCCATCATCGAGAGCGGCCCGGTGTTCATGTTGAGCAAGACCCTCAATGAGCTGATGCCCGTGGGTGAATCCGTGGCCGCGCACCTGGGCTGCGGGAACCCGGCCACGGCCGCGGCCTGCCTGCGCGCCCTGCCCGCGGAGGACATCCTGCTCAAGGTCAAGAGCGGCATCATGTTCCTGGACACGCCCGGCGACACGCAGAAGTTCCCGTCCGAGCCTCTGGCGGGCGGCCTGCTCTACCCCAAAACCGCGATAGCCGCGTTCCGAGCGGGCGAGTACCACAAGACCGTCCCCGTGATCATCGGCACCAACAAGGACGAGGCTTCATTCTTCGTTTTCAACGACAAGCTGGAAACGCGCGACGACTTCAATGCGCGCCTGGCCAAGGACAGGTCCAAGATGGAGGCCATCATGGGCCGCAAAATCCTGTCCGGCACAATCCTCGATTTTTATGATCCTGACAAATTCGAAACCCCGCGCAAGGCGTATGCGGAGCTGATGGGCGACATGGCTTTCACCTGCCCCACGCGCATGCACGCCAACCTCATGGCGGGACACGGCACGCCCGTGTACCTGTACCACTTCACGCACGAGCCGGAGGGCGTGGAGATGCTCGGCGACTGGGGCGCGTTCCACGGCTCCGAGCTGCCCTTCGTGTTCGGCAACATGACCTTTCTGGGCATGAAATTCCCCTACGCGAACAACAAGAAGGTTTCGCGCAAAGTGCTGGGCCTGTGGGCCGGATTCGCGCACACGGGCGCACCGCAATACGAGGACGCCCCGGCCTGGCCCGCCTACGACCCGCAGACCCAGGCGTTCATGGAGTTGAGCCTGGACATGAAGGCCGGGCAGGGCTTCAAGAAGGACCGCTGCGATGCGTTCCAGAGCGCGCTCGGAGATCTGTTCCAGTAACCGTGGGGGTGTTGAAAACCCCAAGAAACTGCACCAAAAACGCGGGCGCAGTAAAAAATAGGGACTGGGAACGCGGCGTTTTTCCGCGTGCCTGTACATGTTTTTCACGGCCGCCTGGATATTTCAACAGCCCCACCGTCCCGGACCCGCGCCCGGAAAATTTCTGATTCAGATGTTGCCAACCGGGTATAACAGCAGTGGGCGGCAATCCGCACACAAGACACCGGGGGACGCGGGCGAACGGGGCGTGGAATCAGGATTCTGACAATTCCAAACGGCGCGCAACCGCAACGGCGGCGCGCGCCGGACACGGAAGTATTGCTTCGAAGCGCCGCAACACCCTCGAAATGCGCTATAGGTAATATGCCGAAAGGCATCAGCAGTTGCTGCTCCGGGGATGGCGCGCGGCCCGGCCGCGCGCAACGCAGTACCGACGCCGCATGCACGGACCTGGCGTCCGGCCGCGGCCGGGTTGTTCATCCTCTGGAGCAGGGAGCGCATTTCTCTCATGACGGACTGGCCCCGGCGCGAAACCCTGGAAATCCTCAACGGCATCCTCGAATCCAGCGAAGACGCCTGGCAGGCGTTCCAGAACCGTTACGGCAACTGGATCTACGGCATCGCCATCCACCACTTCGGCCGCTCCCCCGAGGACGCGCAGGAGGATTACCAGAATGTGGTGATAAAGCTCCTGGGTTCCGACTGCCGCATCATCCGCCGGTTCCTGGCCAACCCGGAGACGGACTTCCACAGCTACCTGCTGACCGTGGTGCGCAGTTGCATCATTGACGAGCTGCGGCGCAGGAAGCCCGAGGCCGCGTACGACGCCAACCGCGACCGCATGAACGGCCCGGCGCCGGGCGCGCTTCCGGACGCGGCCGAAAACGCGGAAAACGCCCTGGTTGTGGACCAGATCGTGCGCGCGCTGTACCGCGGCATCAGCGAGGAGGAAAAGCTCATCTTCCGGCTGTTCTTTTTCGAGGGGCGGACATACAAGGAAATCAGCGTCATGGTGGGCCGGCTGTTCGGGCGCGCCATATCCGTGAACACCGTGGGCGTGAAGATATCGAGGCTTCGGGGCAAGCTGGCCCGGTGCGCGCGGCATCAGGGTTTTTTCGAGGGCGCGTAAGATCGCGCGCCAAACATGCGTTACCTGATCAAACGGGCGGCGCGCCGTGTTGCGGCATGCGCAGCGGCAGGCGTTTCTCGTGTGCGGCGCGGCATGTCGCGGAAACGGACCGGCAATGGGCGGAGACTGGATGAAACATGAACTCAAACGCTGGCGCGACGGGCAGGGCCGCGAGGCCGGCGAAGCCCTGCGCCGCTACTTGAGCGCGGACCCCGTGGA
>JAGUYV010000062.1 GCA_020061125.1 bacterium
CGGACCTCAAGGCCAAGGACGGGCTGGGCGGCGTGACCCGCGCCGCGGGCGACGCGCCCGAACTTACAGTCCTCGCATACAACAACACCGCCACCACGCAGACCCGGCCGGTGTTCGCATGGGAAGCGCCGGAAAAAACCGTCTCCGTGACCTTTACCCTCTATGACGAGAATTTTGAGGAAATCTGGTCCGTGAAAACCGACAAGAGCGTGCTGGCGTGGCCCGCGGACAAAGAGCCGCTGGCACAGGGCGCGGAATACACCTTCATGGTGTCCGCGGATGTGGACGGAACCCCTGTGGACAAAGACGGCTCGTTCCAGATTCTGGACAAGGAAACCTCGGAGGAAATTCTGGCTACCGTCGAGGCTATCAAAACGGATTATTCCGCGGAAGACGACATGGCCATCCAGCGCCTGCTCCTGGCGCAGTACTTCAAAGAAAACGAAATGTACATGGATGCGGCGGACCAGCTCAAGGCCATGATCGCCCTCGACGAAAATGATCTGTACGCCTGGAACGAACTGGCGCTCATCTACAAGCAGACAGGCATGAAGACCAAACTCGAGGAAGCCCTGGCCAAAATCACGGCGATCGAAGAAAAGTTCGGCGCCCAGGACGACACCTTCTGACACGCGCAGCGAGATCCAAGCGGAAAAACAAACCCCAGGCCCCCGGCGCGTCCGGGGGCTTTTTCTTGTTCTCTCGACCGGCCGGAAAAACAATTGACACGCCGCGGGACGCGCACTAACATAATGGCATCGGCGCAACCGGAAGGATCGGGCCAC
Organism: bacterium; assembly: GCA_020061125.1. GTDB lineage: Bacteria > UBP15 > UBA6099 > UBA6099 > DSWB01 > DSWB01. Next base: position 786 of record JAGUYV010000062.1, read on the forward strand.
ATGCAGCAGCACACTCACAACAACGCCTTCGCCTTTAGCGGCTATTACTTTATCTGGACAAGCGCGGGGCCGCGGTTGTGGATGCGCATGGAGGCATAGGCCGGCCAGAACACAAAATCCACAGCCGCGGGACCCGCCGCCAAGGCGACCCGCGGCTTTTTCGTTTACGCCAAAAAGCCAACCAGGGGGTTCCGCAGAAATGATCATCGTCATGACAAGCAAAGCCACTCTCAAGGACCGCGAGGCCATCGTCAAGCGCCTCGAAAACCAGGGCTACATGGTGGACATCTCCGAAGGCAAGGAGCGCACCCTCATCGGCGCCATCGGCGCCAATGTGGAAAACAAGGAAGCCATCATGAACCAGCTCTCCACCCTGCCCTATGTGGAGAATGTGGTGCCCATCCTCAAGCCCTACAAGCTCGCGGGCAAGGAAATCCACGAAAGCACCGAGTTCGATCTGGGCCGCGGCGTAACCATCGGCGGCCGCGACATCTTGGTCATGGCCGGCCCGTGCGCGGTCGAGGGCCAGGAGCGCATTCTGGAAATCGCGCGCGGTCTCAAGGCCGCAGGCGTGAAAGTCTTCCGCGCGGGCGCTTACAAGCCCCGCACCTCACCCTACAGCTTCCAGGGCTACGGCCTGGCCGGTCTCAAGATGCTGGACAAAGTGCGCGAGGAAACAGGCATGCTCATCGTCACCGAGGTCATGGCCCCGCGGGATCTGAAGCATGTGGAGAAATACGCGGATGTCGTACAGATCGGAACCCGCAATATGCACAACTTCGAGCTGCTCAAGGACTGCGGCAAGTGCAGCAAGCCCATCCTGCTCAAGCGAGGCCTGGCCGCCACCATCGAGGAATGGCTGCTCGCCGCCGAATATATCATGAAAGCCGGCAATCCGAGAGTGATTCTTTGCGAGCGCGGCATCCGCACCTTCGAGACACATACGCGAAACACCCTGGATCTGAACGCCGTGGCCTCGGTCAAGCACCTGTCGCATCTGCCCGTGGTGGCGGACCCGAGCCACGGCACGGGACGCTATGAGCTTGTGGCTCCCATGGCCAAAGCCTCCATCGCCGCGGGCGCCGACGGCCTCATGCTCGAAGCCCACACCAATCCCGGCGAGGCCATCAGCGACTCCCAGCAGACCATCAGCATCAAGGATTACCGCGCGCTCAAAAAGCAGCTTGCAGCCGTGGCCGCGGCCGTGGGAAGAAAACTCTGACCCCGCCGCTCTCTCACGGACTGATTATGAAAACATCCCCCGGCCGCGGGATTTTCCGCGCCGGGGTTCTTTTTTCTCACACTCACCTGTTACAATACTCCAAGGATCGATTACATTGTTCGCGCCGGTTTTCAACGCGCGAGAATTTGGCACTTCAGAACGGGCCTGGCCGCAATGCCGGAAAAAACCATTCTCATTGTCGAAGACGACGACGATTTGCGGAACATGCTGTATTTGCTGTTCAGCAAAGATTACAATGTGCTCGAAGCCGCCGACGGCCACGAAGCCCTGGGCCTTTACATTTCCGAAAAACCCGACCTGGTCATCACTGACAATCGCATGCCCCGCATTACCGGCCTGCAGTTCGCCATCCTCATGCACGAGGAAAAGCGCCGCCGCCGCATCCCCGTGGTGATGATCACCGCATATAAAGTCGAACCTTCGGATCTGCGCAAGGCCAACATTGACGCCTTTATCGAAAAACCGTTCGATCCCTCGGATTTGCGCGCCACCGTGGAGCGCCTTCTGAACGGCAGCGATTCCACACCCGTTTAACGGGCTTTCACATCAAACACATCAAATTGAAATGTTGCCGGATATACGCTTTGGCTATTTCTTTTTTGCGAGATTGAGCACGAACTGGCGGAACACTTCTTTGTTGAACTTGCCGGAGAAAAGTTCGTTGCGGATTTTCCACAGAGCCGGATACGGGCGCAGGGCCGCGCGGTAAGGCCGCTCATGGCAGGTGATGGCCTCGAAGCAGTCAATGAATCCTATGACCTCCGCGGGCCAGCAGAAGCTGGTGGCGCCGAAAGGATAGCCGGACCCGTTCACGCGCTCGTGGTGCTGCAGCGCCGTGAGGCATGTCTCGCGCGGCAGCAGATTCTGGCTAAGAAGCCGGTATCCTCGGATGGTGTGCTGCTTCATGACCTCGAACTCGTGGTCCGTGAGCCGGCGCGGCGCCTTGAGAACATGCGTGCTCACCTCGGTCTTGCCCACATCATGCAGCAGCGCCGCCAGACCCAGCTCCTTGCACTGTGACAGTGAGTACTGACAATAGAAGCCGAAACGGATCGTCAGAGTCATGACATTGATTGAATGAACGGCCGTGGTGTAATCCGTGGTGACCACACTGACCAGAGTGTTAATCACATTTTCGTTCTTGAGATAATCGTCCACCAGGCGGTTCACCGTTCCCGCGGCCATTTCCACATTTTCGCTTGTGGGGCTGCGAACCGCGTCTTGAAACAGATCCACGAGTGTCTCCTTGACCCCCGCCGGGTCATTGGACGCCATGAATTCGCCAAGTTTTTCATTAAGCCCGAACTGCATTTCGCGCAATGCGCGCTGTTTGTCCTCGGTGTGATAGAACAGCGGATCCGGGTGCGCGCCGCTGGCTCTGCGCACTTCGTCAATGAACATGAATTTGGGTTTGTACAAGTCGAAGGAACTGGGGTCGCACCTATAGTAAAGCGGAGTTTCCCAGAAAAAGCGCAGATGCGCGGATTTGACGCGCACCATGTTTTTAAGCGCGGTAACCTCATCCATGACGAGGCGCTTCCGCGCGTGCGCAGGGTGGTCTGGTCCGCCAGATCTCATGTCCGGTGTGCGAAAAAATTCATCTCAACCGCAAAATGTGAAGGGAGAGCGCCCGGGCGCGCGGCTGGCAACACAATTATAAATTTTCGCCGGGGGGCAGTAAACGGGCTGCCGGGAATAAAAGCGGGGGGTGTCACGATTTGCCGTTGAGCGCGGCGCCGACCTGTTGCAGAAGCGAAACCCTGTCCACGGGTTTGGTGATGTAGCCGCGTGCGCCGGCCATGAAGCATGAGAATTTACTGGTGAGATCTTCACGGCCCGTGAACACAATGATGGGAATCCCCCGTGTGCGCGGATCCTTTGCCAGAGCGCGGCAGATGTTCACGCCATCGGCGTCGGGCAGATTCAAATCCAGGAGGATTAGTCCTGGTTTTCGCCCTACGGCCAGGCTTACGGCATGATCCCCGTCAAAAGCGGACACGGACTCGAATCCGGCGCTGTCCAGGGCGTCGCACACCTTGCCATTGACCGCGTGATCATCTTCAACCACGAGCACAAGTTTTTTGTCTGCCGCCAGCGCTTCCATGAGAACGCTCCCTCTTGCGTGTTGCGCCGCCTCATTTCTTATGTACCCAGTATGATGCCGGATTACCGCAAATTGTTTCATTTCTGTGAAATTTTTTGAAAACGCAAAAAGAGAGCTGATGCCCGGAAAAGGCGCGGCCCCGGCCTGTGCGCCCTGGGAGACATGGCGCGGCCGGGGACCGGCCCCGTTCCGAAATATATGTTTCGGGAGCCTCGTGGGGAAGCTCCCAGCCGAGGGTTGCTAGGACAGCGTGCGCTCCAGTTCCGTCAAAAGGCTTGTTTCCTCGAACGGTTTGGTGATGTATCGCTTTGCGCCGGATACATAAGAGGAGAGTTTGGTGGTGAGATCGTTGCGGCAGGTCATGATGATGACGGGGATTTTCTGCGTGCGTTCGCCAGCGGTGATGCTGCGGCAGATGTCTATGCCGTTCTGGTCCGGGAGCATGATGTCCAGCAGAACAAGGTCCGGCCTGTACTCGTTGGCCATGCGCAGGCCGTCGCCTCCGCAGAAGGCCTGCATGGTCTCGTAGCCCGCATCGTCCAGCATGAGGCACACGAGTTCATTCATGTCGAAATCGTCCTCGACAACCAGGACGCGTTTCCTGTCGCGGTGTTCCTGAATCGCCATGTCCGTCATGTTTCATCCCCCGCTTCCGGGCCGTCGCCTTAGCTTGCGCTCCGGCCTGTGCCAGCAGAACGGGACATGCGGCTAAAAAGTTCCCAAGGGGGAGGTTGCGGGGGCGCAAGAGCCGCAAACCGTGCCTTTCGCGGTTCTGTGCGCATCGTTTTGATGGCAGCTTTTCTGCTCTATTAAGGACGGTGAAGTGGAGCCGTGAACCGTCGCCCGCCAGCCTGTCCCAAACTTTGTCTACAGGTATTTTGTTCATAGTAACAGACTTTCAACAATCAGTCAACCGGTCAGGCGAAATAAATACTTTTCCCGGTAGATGTTGAAACGCGTACAGGTTATAATGCGGGTAACCATCCCACGCACAACCGGCATACCATGACTGTGAACGCCCATGCCGGGCGGGGAGGGAAAAGGCGGCGCAAATCAGGGATATTGTTGTGAGCAAAGGCGCGATGGCCAAAACCGTGACACATGAACTCGAAATCCACAGCCAGGAAGAGGCTGTGAACCTGTTCGGGCAGGGGGACCGCAACCTGCGCACCATCGAGCGCGAGACGGGAGTTCGCATCGTGTTGCGCGACGGCAATCTCGCGATAAAAGGCCCCCCGGCCCTGGTTCCGCTGGTGGGCGACATGCTCGCGCGGCTTTTGCAGCAGGCTCGCGCGGGACGCCCCGTGCAGGCCTCGGATGTAAAATTCGCGCTCATGGTTCTTGCGGACGGGCAGGCCATGCCCGACGCGCCCGAGATCATGGTGGACGGCCGCGGCAGGCCCGTAAAGCCGCGCACTCCGGGGCAGGCCGACTATGCCCGCTCCATGAATGAAAACGATCTCGTCATTTGCATCGGCCCTGCGGGCACGGGAAAAACCTTCCTCGCCGTGGCCGCGGCCCTGCGGCGGCTCAACGCCGAAGAGGTGTCCCGCATCGTGGTGTGCCGCCCGGCCGTGGAGGCAGGCGAAAAGCTCGGTTTCCTGCCAGGCGATTTCCAGCAGAAAGTGGACCCCTATCTGCGGCCCATTTACGACGCCCTGTTTTCTCTGCTTAACCCTGACCGCTGCGCCCGGCTTCTGGAGCGAAACATCGTGGAAGTGGCGCCGCTTGCTTACATGCGCGGCAGAACCCTGGACAGCGCATTCGTGATTCTGGACGAAGCGCAGAACACCACGGTCGAGCAAATGAAAATGTTCCTCACGCGCCTGGGGCGGCACTCACGCGCCGTGGTCACGGGCGATGTGACGCAGGTGGACCTGCCGGCGGACATTCCGAGCGGGCTTGTGGACGCGGCCCGGCGGCTCGACGGCATCGAGGGCATCGGGTTCGTGCGCTTCACCCGGCGCGATGTGGTGCGCCACGGCCTGGTCAGCCGCATCATCAAGGCCTACGAGGGGGACGCCGCGGGGTCTGACCGCGGCTGAAATATGGAAAACGGGAACAAATCCAAAACCCGAAAGCGCCGCACCGTGCAGCCTTCGTCCGTCACGCGCCTCGACACAAAGCCTGGGCTGCGCCAGAGGCTGGCCGGCGCATGGGACGGTTTCCTCGAAGCCAGAATGATCACGGCGGCAGTGGTTCTTTATCTGCTTGTTGCCGCGGCCCTGCTCTATCCCTCATTCCGGGTTCCTCTGGAGCCGGGGGATCGCTCGCCCCGCGACATCGCCTCTCCGCGCCGCATGGAATATGTGGACGCGGAAGCCACGGAACTCGCACGCACTCGCGCCAGAAACAATGTGGAAAAAGTCTATGTTGTGGATATCAAGAATATCCTGGCCGATTACAACACCATTACGACTATGGTGGCGGGAATTTATGACGAAATGCCGGTGGACGAGTTCCAGGACGCCGGATCCGTGCGCAACTATCTGCTGGACACCATGTATCTCGACTCGAAAACCGTTGATGCGTTGATAAACAAGGGCAGGAACAATACCCTTGAACCGCTGAACCAGGCTCTGGCCGCGGCTGTCGCGGAACTGGCGCAGGGCCGGGATCGCGTGGAGCAGAACCGGCTCGACAACATCGAGGCCAGAGTCAGGGAACTGGCGGCCGCCCAGAACATCGCCGAACAGGACATTCCCGTGATTGCGGATATCCTGAATGTGCTTGCGGACAGGAACCGGCGATTCGCCGTGGATGAAACGGAACAGAAGCGCGATGCGGCGGCTCTTGCTGTGACGCCCGTGACCAGGGTCACCGAGCAGAGCGAAGTGATCGTCAAAAAAGATCAGCGGGTTTCCGCGGCGCATGTGCGCGCGTTCGCCAACGCCGGGTTGCATCCCACACGCACCCCCTGGATGCGCCTTGGTGGGTGCGCCCTGCTTCTGGCGTTCCTGTTCGTGATGGGCGGGGTCTACATCCGCCACGCCCTGCCCGATGTCTACGCCGACGACAAAAAGCTTTACATGCTTTTCATGCTGATCGCGTTCGCCGTGCTGTGGTCCCTGATGGCGCACATGCTGAACCTCGCCATTCCGCAGTTCAGCCCCTATTCCATGGGCGTGGGCATGGCCGTGCTGACCATCCTGTCGTGTTTCCTGGTGCAAGGGCAGGCCGCGCTGGCCGCGGCGCCGCTCACAGCCGCGGCCATCATGATCTGCCTGGGCCTCGAACCCGGCGTCTTCCTGGTCATGCTCGCCGCGGGGCTTACGGGATATTTCTTCTCCATGCGCCGCCAGGACATGGACAGCATCATGAAAGCGGGCCTGGCCGTGTCCGCGGTGAGCATGATCATCATCGCGGGCCTTCACATGGCGCAGTCTTCCCCCATGCCCCGCGCGCTCATGGACATACTGGTGTTCGGCGCAGGCAACGGGCTGCTCACCGCCATTCTCGCCACGGGACTGCTGCCCCTGTTCGAGCGCGTGTTCAATGTCATCACCCCGCACCGCCTTCTGGAATTAAGCAACCCCGAGCACCCGCTTCTTAAAAAGTTGCTCATCAACGCGCCCGGCACCTATCACCACAGCATCTTCGTGGGCAATCTGGCCGAAACCGCGGCCGACGCCGTGGGCGCGGACACCCTGCTTGTGCGCATCGCGTGCTTCTACCACGATGTCGGCAAGATCAACCGGCCCTATTTCTTTGCCGAAAACCAGCTCCACGGCGAAAATCCGCTCGACGACAAATCCCCGTCCATGGGCGCTCTCATCATTTACCAGCACCTCAAGGAAGGCGTGGAGATGCTTCGCGAGCACAAACTGCCCGAGCCGATCATCCGCATCGCTTCCGAACACCACGGCACATGCCTGATCTCTTATTTCTATCAGCAGGCGCGCACCCAGGCCAGGGATCCGGAAACCGTGTCCGAGGAGCGGTTCCGCTATCCCGGCCCCACGCCCAGCACGCTCGAAAGCGCCATCGTCATGTTGAGCGATGGGTGCGAAGCCGCGGTCCGCGCTCTCAAGGAGCACAGCACGCGCAACATCGAAAACACGGTCAACGCCATCGTCAAGGCGCGCCTCATGGACGGACAGTTCGATCACTGCCGCATCACCCTCGAACAAATTGACACCGTGCGCAAAACGCTTATCGAAACCCTGGCGCGCATTCACCACGCACGCGTGGATTACCCCGACGAAGAAGAACTCAAAAAGAAGCTCCACGACCCCCATGCGGCCAACGGCCGCCATCCGGGCAAAGCTTCCTGACCCATACGGCGGAACCCTCCCCATGACCCATTCCGGACCCAGAGCCGAATTGCGAAACCGCACACGCACGCGCGTGCCGGAGGCGCACCTGCGCCGCCATGCCGAGCGCATCATGAGCTTCATCCCAGAAACCCGCCACGCATGCGTGGACATCACCCTGGTCGGCGAACGCGCCATCCGCGCGCTCAACGCGCAGTACCGCGGCAAAGACAGGCCCACGGATGTGTTGAGTTTCCGCCTCGACGACAACCCCGGCCCCCTCGAACCCTTCGGCACTGTGGTCATCTGCGCGCGCGTGGCCGCGGACCAGGCGCGCGACGAAGGCGTCTCCCTGCAAGCCATGCTCGAAGAACTTATCCTGCACTCGATTCTTCATCTCACAGGCAGCGACCACGAAACGGATGCGGACCACAGAGCCATGGAAAGGCGCCGGAAAAACATCCTCAAAAAACTCGCCGCGCAGCCCCCGGCGCGCAACGGCCGCGCCTGAACGCGCCCGGCCGCGCTTGCCACTCTGCGATTCTGGTATTATTGTTTTTTCATTAATGAAAAAGGAGCGCCGCCATGAGCAAACCCATGACTGTCACCGAGAAAATCATTCGCGAACACCTGGTGGAAGGCGAATACGGACCGGGCAACGACATCGCGATTCGCATTGACCACACCCTGACCCAGGACGCCACCGGAACCATGGTGTACCTGCAATTCGAGAAGCTCGGCCTGGACCGCGTGCGCACCGAGGTGAGCGCGAGCTATGTGGACCACAACCTGCTGCAGGTGGATTTCCGCAACCACGACGATCACCGCTTTTTGCAGAGCGCCGCGAAACGCTGGGGCATCCATTTCTCGCGACCGGGCAACGGCATTTCGCACCAGGTGCACCTGGAGCGGTTCGGCGCGCCCGGCAAAACCTCCCTCGGCTCGGACAGCCACACGCCCACGGGCGCGGGCGTGTCCATGCTGTCCATCGGCGCGGGCGGCCTGGATGTGGCCCTGGCCATGGCGGGCATACCCTTCTATATTAAATGCCCGAAAATCCACGGCGTGCATCTCACCGGAAAGCTCGGCCCCTGGGTTTCCGCAAAAGATGTGATTCTGGAACTGTTGCGCCGCTACGATGTCAAGGGCGGCGTGGGCATGGTGTTCGAGTATTTCGGCCCGGGCGTGGAAACCCTGTCCGCATCCGACCGCGGAACCATCGGCAACATGGGCACGGAGCTGGGCGCGACCTCCACCATGTTCCCTTCGGACCACCGCACAAAAGCGTTCCTCGAAGCCCAGGGCCGCGGCGAATGCTGGCGCGAAATTAAAGCTGACGACGGATGCGAATACGATCTGATCACAGAGCTGAACCTGTCGGAGATCGAGCCGATGATCGCGTGCCCGTCCTCGCCCGGCAATGTCAAGCGTGTGGCCGAGGTGGCGGGCATTGAGGTGGGACAGGTCATCACCGGCTCGTCCGTGAATTCCTCGTACCGGGATCTCATGATCGTGGTCAAGGCGCTCGAGGGCAAAGTGGTGCATGAAAATGTGGAAATGGACATCAACCCAGGCAGCCGCCAGGCGCTGATGAATGTGGCCGAAGCCGGCGGGGTAACCATTTTGAGCAAGGCGGGCGCACGCATCCAGCAGAGCGGGTGCCTGGGGTGCATCGGCCAGGGCCAGGCGCCCGGCAAAGGCATCGTATCCCTGCGCACCTTCCCGCGCAACTTCCCCGGCCGCAGCGGAACCGAAGGCGACCAGGTCTATCTGTGCAGCCCGGAAACCGCGGTAGCCGCAGCCATCACCGGAAAAATCACGGACCCCCGCACCCTGGGCGCATATCCCGAAGTCAAAGACCCCGAAAAGTTTCTCGTTGACGACAACAACATCATCTTCCCCCTGCCCGGGGAAGAAGCGCGCAAAGTCGAGCTGGTCAAGGGGCCGAATGTGGTGTCCCTGCAGGACTTCGACCCCCTGCCCGATTCGCTCGAAGGCGAGATTCTGTTGTCCGCGCCCGACAACACCACCACGGATGAAATCATGCCCGCGGGCGCGGATGTGCTCAAGCTGCGCAGCAACATCCCGGCCATCAGCGAATACACTTTTACGCGCATTGACAAAGACCTGCCCGCCAGGGCCAAAGAAAAAGGCGGCGGTTTCATCCTGGGCGGCGACAACTACGGCCAGGGTTCGAGCCGCGAGCATGCGGCGCTCGCTCCGCGTTTCCTGGGCATCCGCGCCAAAATCGTGAAAAGCTACGCCCGCATCCACAAGGCCAACCTCATCAATTTCGGCATCCTGCCCCTGGTGTTCAAGGATCCCGGGGACCATGACAAAGTCAAAATCGGCTCCAGGGTCGTAATGAAGAACATCCGCTCCCTGCTGGAACAGGGCGCCGAGGAATTTCCCATCACCGTGGACGGAACGGAAATCATGGTGCGCTGCGAGGTGTCCGCGCGCGATCGCGACATCCTGGCCGCGGGCGGCAAGCTGAATTTTGTCAGAAAGCAACTTGGCAAATAACGGAACGCAACGGCAACCACACATGGGCCTTCGCCGCGCGCGCGGCGGAGGCCTTTTGATTTCCCGGGACTCGGGTTGTTATTGTCTGGGTTTTGCGGTTATGACATTGGGGATGGGCAGCGCGCCCGCGCTGAACAGGCCGCTCCGGGTCAGCGTCATGCCTCCCGAGGCCATGAAAAGCTGCGTGGGCGGCCCACCTTCGAGATACAACGCGCTCCGGATGTCCAGAGGCAGCGCCATCAGCGCCTGCGCGAATTCGTAGGTGGACACAGGCTCCTGCACATAAATGAAGACCGCGCGCCCTCGGGAGTCCGCGGCGGCTGCGGCCTGGGTGTGGCGCTTGTCCGACCGCTGCCATACGATGTTCCCCTTGCAATCGGTCATGCGGATGCTCTGCAGCACATGGCTGTATTGATCGCGCAGGGCCGGGTAATCGTGGCACTGTTTGTCTATGATGCGCACAGCGGGCAGGTCCGGATTGCCGGGGCCGAACGCAAGCGCGGCTTTATAGTCCCCGGGGTCCCGCCCGGACAGAACTTTGCCCGCGCGCTTCATGTACCCCACGCCGGTGCCGCGCGCATCGTCCAGATACATTCCCGCATTGATTGCGAATGTGAGGCCTTTGGTGTGCGCCCAGTCCGCGGCTGTGAGCGTGGCGCCTCCGTGCTCGCTCGCGGTGAGAATGTCCAGTTCGAAGTATTGGGGATCGATGCGCACC
>JAGUYV010000349.1 GCA_020061125.1 bacterium
AGGGCGATGAACCCCTGGTCCGCGGCCATGGCCGCGGCCGAGCCGCCGCTTGAGCCGCCGGGCACGCGCTCCAGATCCCACGGATTGTGCGTGGGGTGGAATCCGGAATTTTCGCATGACGAACCCATGGCGAACTCGTCCATGTTGGTTTTGCCGATGACAATGGCGCCCGCGGTGCGCAGGCGCGCGACCACGGTTGCGTCGTAAGGCGGCCGCCAACCGGCCAGTATTTTCGAAGCGCATGTGGTGGGCATGTCCGCGGTGCACATGTTGTCCTTGACCGTCACAGGCACGCCGTACAGGGGCAGGGACCGATCCGCGGATTCCAGGCGCACGGCCTCGGCCAGCGCCTGATCGTCGTTGACGAAAAGGTACGCCTGGATATCGCCGTCCGTGGCGTGGATGCGATCCAGCGCCGCGGTCACGGCGTCTTTGGGGGAAATGTCGCCGGAGCGGAGCTTTTCAAGAAGCTGCGCGGCGGTGAGCCGGCAGAGTGTTGCGCTGTCTCCCATGGGTCAGTGGCCCTCGCCTTCGTCAATGATGCGGGGCACGGTGAAGAACGGACCCTGCGGCTCGGGCGCCTGGTCCAGAGCGGCCTCTACGGGGAGGCTGGGGCGCGCCCTGTCCTCGCGCAGCACATTGGCCACGGGCACCGCGTGCGAGGTCGGCTCGACGCCGGAGATGTCCAAAGCGTCGAGTTTGGAAGCGTAGTCCAGAATGGCCTGGAGCTGCACGGTGAAGCGGTCAAGCTCGTCATCGTTCATTTCGAGCCGGGACAGGTGCGCCACGTCCCGGACCTGGTCGCGTGAAATGCTCATTGCAAAATCCTTCCTATAGGTCCATGTCGAGAATGTCTTGGAATGATCCCCAGCCGGGCATGAGGGCGGCGGCGCGAGCGGCGCAGGATTCGGCCTGCTCTTCGTCGCCTGTTTTATGGAACGCCTGCGCCAGGGCGGCGTAGGCTTTGGCGTAGCCGGGGTCCAGGCGCACCGCGTTCTGCAGGTGCGGCAGGGCTTCCTCGAAGCGGCCCAGGGCCATGAGGGTGATGCCCAGGTTCTTGTGCGCCTTGGGGTGGTTTGCGTCCACGCGGATGGCGCCGCGGTACTGCTCCTCGGCGCCCGCGTAATCGCCGAGCTGGAAATGAACTTTGCCGAGATTGAACCGTGCGCGCGCATAGTTCGGATTCAGTTCGATGGCCTTCTCGAACTGCGCGCGCGCCTGCTCCAGCTTGCCGGTGAAACGGTAGGCGTTGCCCAGGTTGTTGCGCACATCCGGGTAATTGGGCCGCAGGCGGATGGCGTGCTCGTACATCTTGATGGCCATGTAGTGGTTGCGCAGGTCGTCGCCGAAAATGTTGCCGAGCAGCAAATAGGCGTCGAAGTGGGCCGGGTCGAAGCTCACGGCGCGGTCGAGTTCGTTGATCGCGTTCTCGAAGCGGCCGGTGCGGTGGTACACCATGCCCAGGCTGTAGTGCAGGTCGGCCGCGTTGGGGTGCGCCATGATGGCCTGGATAAGCTCATGCTCCGCTTCGGCGTACTGCCCGCGGGTGATGTACACGAACGCCTTGTTTTTCGCGGTCGGCACATCCGCCACGGGGTGCGCGTTGCCGATGTCCGCGCCGCCGTCCACGGCCACAGGGGTTTTGAGGCGGTTGCCGCATTCCTTGCAGAACTTGTGATCCGGTGCGTTCTCGGTTTTGCAGTACTGGCATGTTGTCATGGCAGAAAAATCCCTTTTTCGGGACGGTGCGGAGAGGCCTGTCCGGCGCGCGCCGCCGCGCTGCCGTCGTCAGATTATGAGTATAACATGATTTGAAAACGCCTTAAAGGGCGCGCGGAAAAACAGGTGCAGAGTCAAGGGTTCTGACTTCAACAGAGAGAACAATCTCCGGTTCCGCAATCAGAATTCGCAGAAAATCAGCCGATTTTGAACTGCTTGACCATGCCTTCGAGGTCCGAGGCCAGGGCGAACAGAGACTCCACGGCGCTGGCGGCCTGGTTGATGATGGCGGTTGAGTTTTCGGAAATGGTGCGCACATTTTTCACGGCGGACAGGATCTGGCGGGAGCCGGATTTCTGGGATTCGAGCGCGGCGGCGGTGTCTCGCGCCAGCTCGGTCACGCCCTCGATGGCCTCGACGATGCGCTCCAGGGCGTCCCCGGCCTTGAGAACCATTTCCGATCCCTGCTGCACTCGCGAGATGCCCAGGTCCGCGGTTTCCTGCGCCTTTTTGACCCGGTCCTGGATGCGGCGCACAATAGTTGTGATCTCGCGGGTCGAGGTCACGGATTTCTGGGCCAGGCTGGAAACTTCTTTGGCGACCACGGCGAAGCCGCGGCCCAGGTCTCCGGCGCGCGCGGCCTCGATGCTCGCGTTCAGCGCCAGCAGATTGGTCTGGTCCGAGATTTCGTCAATGACCTTGACCACTTCCTCGATTTCCTCGGCGCTGGTTTCGAGTTCTGCCATGGCCGCATGCAGATCGTTCATGGTGTTCTGGACCAGGGTCATGCCCTGGATGGCGTTTTCCGCGGTTTCGCCGCCGTTGCGCGCTTCGTCCGTGGCGCGCGAGGACAGGGCCAGCACATCATCCGCGTGGCGCGCCATGGTGGCTACGGATTCGGCCATGGAATCCACGGATGCTGATGTGGAGCGGATTGTGGATTGTTGCTGTTCGGCACCTTCCTGAAGGCGCTGCGCGGTCTGGTTGATGTCCCGGCAGGTGGATTCCACGCGTGTTGCGGCCTGATGCACGCGGCGGATCATTTCGAGCAGGTTGCCGAGCATGGCGTTGAGGTTTTCGCGCAGTGCGGTGATGGCGTCCTGCCCTCCTGCGGGCAGGCGCACGGTGAGGTCGCCCGCGGCCGCACGCGCCACCGCGGCCATGATGTCGCGAATGTGGCGCTCCAGAGTTTCCTTCTGCTGCTGGTCGCGGAGTTTGAGTTGCTCGATTTCCTCGATCTTGCGCTGCAGGTCGGCGAGCATGGCGTTGAGGGCCGCGCCGATGCGGCTGAATTCGTCATTGTCTTGCGCGGGGAATGAATAGGCCAGGTTGCCCGCAGCCACGGCGTTGATGCCGTCGAGCAGGGCGCGCACCTTGCTTTCCAGGGCGCGGCGGCGCTGCTTGTCGTTTTCCACGATGTCGCGCAGGTCCGCGATCATGGTGTTGAGGGCTGCGCCCACATGCCCGATTTCGTCCTCGCGTTCGACATCGAAGGAGGCCGAAAAATCGCCGCCCGCGGCGCGTTCCATCACGGACAGGAGCTTGCGTACCTGGGCTTCGAGGTACTCGCGCTGCGAGCGTTCCTGCTCGTTTCGTTCTCGCATGTCCGCGGCCATTTTGTTAAGAGCCGCGCCGATGCGGCCGATTTCGTCCTGTGAGCGGACATCAAAATGCGCGTCGGGGTCGCCCGCGGCCGCGGCGTTCATGACTTCGAGCAGGCGCGCCACTTCGCCTTCGAGGTATTCGCGGCGGGATTTGTCGCGGCGCACCATGTCCTGGAGGTTGGCCACCATGACATTGAAGGAATCCATGAGCGCGCCAATTTCATCGTCCCGGTCCACGGGCAGCGGCTCGACGCCGAGTTCTCCGCCAGCCACGCGCTTTGCGTGGTCCGCGGTGTCAATGATCGGTCGCGTGAGAGTTTCGCTGAACACGCGCGCGCGGCGCACCACCCAAATTGTGACCAGGCACACCACCAGAAAGCTAACGGCGATGGTGATGATCATGATGGCCTTGGCGCGCGTGTTGTCCACGGCGATGACCAGTCCCACGCCGCCCTGGCCCGATGCCAGGGGCACATAGCGGATGTCGTACCAGCGGCCCCCGCGCAACAGGTATTTGCTGTCTTTGGTGAGGCGCGTGCCCTTGCGGGTCAGCAGCTTGTCCGTGGCCGCGATCGGGGCGCCGTTCTGCACGATCACGATCTCGGAGCCAAGCAGGGTTTTCATGCTTGAAGCGAATTCCTTGTCGAAGAAATAGCCTACAGTGACAGCGCCCACGAACTTCCGGCCGCTTTCCGGGTTGGGGTTGGGCACGGGTTCGGTGGTGAAGAGCGCGACCCGTCCGTCAATGGGCTGGATGCCGCGCGTGGCGCCGCCCTGGAGCGCTCGTTTCACGAACGGCGCGCCGGACTCGTCCTCGCCAAATTTCACGGTGTTGTGCGCGCGCGCGATCACATAACCATCGAATTCATGCACGGTGATGAGGCCCACATCGAGGGATTCAAACAAGGGAGATATCACGGACCTGACGCTTGCTCGCTTTGCGCCCGCGCAGCCTTCCTGCACATCGCGCGAGTTGGCGATCATGGTCGCATAGGACCGTGTGCGGCTCTGGAAGTCCTGGTAAATGGATTCCATGCTGGCGGCGCGGGTCTTGTTCTGGCGGTTGATGGCGGCCTGATTGGTGAATCCGATCACAAACATGAGGGCCAGAAGCATGACCGTGAACACAATGGGCGGAAAGATGGCGTCGGAGAAAACCTTTTTCTTGAGGCTCATATAGGAAAGCCGGAGCCGGCCGCGTGCGCTTCAGTTTTGGGCGTGAGGCAAAGCCCAGCGTCGTGCGGAACCCGCGGGGCGTTGAGGCTGCTGGCGAAACGCCGCGCGGGTGCGGCTCGCGTGTTCATATTATATCTGGTGTCAAGGGATGCGCCAGCGGCAGTTCTATGCGCGAGGGTCATTCCTCGTATAGCAGAAGCGACGCGGCGTCTTCGTAAAACTGGGGGCTGCGCAAACTCCAGCCCGATCCGGGGAATCCAAGCTCGGGTTGCAGTACACGATCGCCGGTCGCGGTTTGGGTTTTGCTGTCTATGGAGAGCAGGATGTTGCGGATTTGCTTGCGCATGGCCGGGGTTACGGCCGGGCCGGCAGCCCAGGCGTCGTTCGGGATGGGTGGAGTTTTTTCGATGATGCGGAAGTTGTCTCCGAACCGGTCCTTTGCCGTGTTCAGGGTATAGCTGTTGTCCCAGGTGGCGCCGCCGTCCACGCATTTGTGGTACACCGCACTCATGACCTCGTCGTGATCGCCCACGAAGAAAAATTTCTTGAAAAACTTGCCCGGGGACGAGTTGTAGCGGATTCCAAGAATGGCGCGCGGCATTTTGTAGCCCGAGGCCGAGCTTTCATCCACGAACGCGAAGGTTTTTCCGCGCAGGTCTTTGAGAGAGCGGTACGGGGAATCCTTGCGCACGATGAAGTAGCCGGTGTAGGCGTCGCGCGGCTCGGTTTCGCCCTCATAAAGGCGTTCCATGGTGGCGATGTATTCCACGGGCAGGCCCTTTCGCCGCGCTTGCAGAAAGGTCACGGAGTTGAAGGAGATGAGGTCCAGTTCACCGGCGGCCACGCGGGCCAGAAGGTCGTCGTAATTCGTGGGGATGACGATCTCGAAGGGCACGCCCAGGCGCTGTTCCAGGTAAGCCATCAGCGGCTTGAACATGGCGCGCATTTCTTTTTCCGAACCCCAGGGGTTCACGCCGAAGCGCAGGGCGCGCGGCGCGGGCTGCGCCCGGACGGACGCTGCAAAACCAAAGCAAAACATCGTGAGCGCGGCCAGGGCCGTGAGCACACGCGGCAGGTGTAAACGGTGTTTCGGGAAACACGGTCTCATGGTCGCGGGCATGAATTCGGAATGCGCTTTTCAGATAATAACAAACCGCGGCGGCGTCACATGAACGGGTAAATGAACGGCGCGATAGCCGACCCCTGCGTGAAGAAAATCAGGAATCCCAGGAGCAGCAGGATGATGATAATGGGCGCCATCCACCACAGTTTGCGCTCTTTGAGAAACACCCAGAATTCCGCCAGAAGACGCATTTTGCCCATTGTGCTGCAAGCTCCTTTTTTCTGTGGCCGCCGCCGCGGCCATTTCGGTATTTGCATTATAGATTTCCGCGCGGCGCGTGGCAAGCAAACTGCGGGAGTCAGAATATCAGGCGTTTTCTGGAGACCATGTACTTGAGGTTGTACGCAAAAAAGGGATCGCGGCGCACGATGGCGTTGGCGGCCATGAGG
>JAGUYV010000374.1 GCA_020061125.1 bacterium
ACCGCCTGGGACCTCTACGGCGGGTTCGATATGCTGCCCTACGCCTTCCCCGCAGGGTACCTGTTCCCCTTCGTGCCGGATTCCCACACACGATTCTGGAACCGCTGGGTTCTGCCCGATGGGGACGAACTGCCCAAGCTCGAAGAAACGCAGCTGCTGGCCTCGCTCCAGGATGTGATTGACGACGGCATTATTCCGCTGGCGCGCACCGAGGGCGGGCATCTGCTGCGCGAGCTGGCCGGGATGTCCGTGCAGGTTGCGCTGTACGCGGCGATCACGGCGCGGCTGTTCCCGCGCGCGGACCTTTATTATCCCTACGCCACCGCCATCGTGAACCATCCCGCGGATCTGCTTTCTTTCTGGATGGGGTTCGAGCCGTTCATGATGGCGTGCGCTTCCGAACCGGAGCGCATGCGCGAGGCGTGCGCGGCCATGGCCCCGGGACTGGTCGAGGCCGGCTGCATCAGCGCCCGGCTCATCGGCAGCAAAAATGTGCTTTTCGGCGTAAGCCGCGTTTCAGGCTCTTATATTTCCCGAAGGATGTTCGACGATCTGTTTGCGGAAACTTTCAAGCAACAGATTGAATTGCTGCACGGCCAGGGGTACGCAATCGCGTATCATCTGGACAACAATTACGACTCCATGCTGGATTTCTTTCTGGAACTGCCACGGCACAGCGGATTCCTGCACCTGGACCAGACCGACCTGTTCAAGGCCAAGAAAATTCTTCACGGGCATCTGTGCCTCATGGGCAACCTGCACCCTGGGCTTGCGTCCGCAGGCAGCCCGGAGGCCGTGGCCGCGGCGTGCGAACGGCTCATCAAGGAAGTGGGCGCGGGAGGCGGGTTCATTCTCTCCAACGCCTGCGAGACGCCCGTGGACATGCCGCCGGAAAACATGCGCGCCATGAAAAAGTCCGTGGAGCGCTGGGGCTGGTACTGAAAACGCTGCGTTGCCGGGTTTTTTGGCGGTCCCGTTTATTCCTGCTAATGTGAAACCGGCAGCCCAATAATATGGTTTTATTTATACCTGTCGCACACAGCATGCGGCACGCTTTGAATATCGGATAATACTGTCTCACAATACAAAACTGTCTCATAATATAATTTGATACACTCAAAAGTCCTTTGTTTAAGCGGTTTTTTACGATTTCAGGCATGGAATTGTGGTTTTGTGCTTCATTGAGTGTATCGAAATGGACAGTACGGATCATCTGCGCAGAAACACTTTTTCGCATCGTAAAAAACAATAAAACCTATTTATAATGCCTGTTTTTTATTTTTCCTCATTTTCGGGAACCGTCTGGCATGTGTCTTGAATTAATGAAGGCCATGAAACAAGAGGAGATTCGGGACATGACCAAAACACAGGCGCTGAAAAAATGCAACGAGAACATCCTCAAAGCCCTGCAGATGGGACAGGAACTCATAGAGCTGGCAGAAGACGGGGACTGCTTCAGAGAGGACGACAGTTGCGGCGTACTGTTCGGAGTGGTCAGGGACACCGGTTACAAAATCAAGGCCCTGGCCGAGCAGGAAATGCATAAGCACATCAATAAAGGCAACTGGAAGTGAACGATTCCAGGGAGATTACGGGAAAGGGAGAACGGCCATGAACTACACAGACAGAGAACAAAGGCAGATACAGGAATTCATCGAGGGGGACAGGCAGTTCCTGTGGGCGCGGGCCATGGGCCTTACGCACAAGGTGGAGGACGCCGAAGACCTCATGCAGGACACGGTCATGAAAATTTACCAGGGATGGAAGCGATTCGACCCGGAGACCAACTTCCGGGCGTGGGCCGCGCGCATCATGCTCAACACGCACATCAACAACGCCACGCGGCGCAAGGACAACATGGCCATGGACTTCCACTCGGGCGTGGCCGATCACATCGTGTCCATCAGCCCCGACGACATGAGCCAGGAAAGCACATACAGCGACAGCCCCGAGAAAATCTTCTTCACAAACCACATTGACGAGAACCTCATGCAGACCATGTACTCGCTGCCCGACCAGTTCCGCGTGCCGTTCTCGCTCTATCACTTCGAGGGTTACATGTACGAGGACATCGCCAAGATGCTGGATCTGCCCATCGGCACGGTCAAGTCCCGCATCTTCCGCGCGCGCAAAATGATGAAGGACAAGCTCGCGGATCACGAAACAGCATACTTGAACTGAAAATCGTTTCCCGCGCGGGAACACCATGAGAGCGCGATTTAAGTGAACGATCACGATTCCCATAAAGATTTCAAAATCCCGGCCCAGCCAGCCGGGATTTTTCTTGGGCGCGGTGTTTGTTTCCTGCGGTCTGTGTGCGGCGGGCCGGGTTTGATATAATAGAGCCGGAAAGGAACGGGGACACGGGCATGGCGATCAAGCCGTATTTGTGCGGTCGTTGCGGGGAACGCTTTCACTCCGCATCCAAGTATTGCCCCGCGTGCGGAGCCATACTGTCGCTGCCGCTTGGGTCGCGCGCGCGCGCGGCGCAGGCCGCGCCTGGCTCCCTGGATGCGTTCCGCCGCAGCGGCTGGTTCGAAATCTCCATCATCATGGTTCTGCTGTTCACCGTGTTGTATTACGGCATGCGCGCCATGCGCGCGCGCGGCGCGGATGCGGTCGTCAATGTTGTGACCGAGGTGCGCTATGTGGACGCCATTGACAACACCGTGTACGCGCGCGAACGGATTCTGGAAGCCGTGCCCGCGGACAAGTTCAAGGATTACGATCCCCAGACAGTTGTGTACGGATTGAGTCCGGAGAACCGGAAAAAATATGGAAATGTGCCCCTGGACATTGCGCGCGCCATGGCCGAGCGCGAGAAAGATTTGAACCCGGAAAAGCCGGAGCGCGATGATGACCGGGGCGTGGATGTGAACATCAAAGTGGAAGACGGGCGGGACGCGCGCCGCGCATCCGGCGATTGGGAGCG
>JAGUYV010000369.1 GCA_020061125.1 bacterium
AGATTCCAGAGCCAGCGCGCTGCGGGCGATCACCACGGGCGCGGGGGCTTCGCCCTGCCCGTCTCCGGCGGCGCGCGCTTTCCAGGCCAGTTCGAGAGTCATGCCCGGCGCCGGTTTGTCCTTGTCCACAAGCTGCGGGCAAAGGGCCGCAACGGTTTTGGCGTCAATCCCGAAATCGCTGGACGCTCCCTTGTCCGCAGGCGACCACAGGGACAAAACAAGCGGTTTCTGCCCGAGCGCCCACACGCCCGGGGCCTGGGTTGAGGCCTCCATCACAACGGGACCGTCCGCGACTGGCAGAGAGGCATGGGCCACGAATGCGTCCGCCTGCTTGAATTGCAGCCAGTTGCCCTCGGCTGGGGCGCACACGGCAAACAGCGATTCGGGCGCGGGGCACGCCAGCGCAACCAGGGGCTTGAATTCGGGCGCGCCGCCGTCTTCCGGATAAATGATTTGATCTGTGAGCGCGCACTGCACGGGCATGGGATCGTCTTTTTCCCCTGCCGATGCCGCCACAGGCGCCGTGCACGATAAGACCAAGGTGAGCAATCCCGCCGCGGCTGCGCGCAAAGCTCTGGTAGTGTTCATTGAAAAACCCTCCCCGCGAAATGTCGCTTCTCCGTTGCCTTGATCCCATTATACGGAAACGCGGCGCGCGCTCAATGCCCGGGCTTGGGGCATCACGATTTGCCGCACAGGTCCCGGATGATTTTCCAGATGCTTATGAACACGATGAAGAATTCGAGGCGGCCGAGAAACATGCCTGCGGTTTCCGTCCAGAGCACCGCCGGGGGCGCGGATGCGGAGGTCACGCCCACGGAAAGGCCCACTGTGCTCAATGAGGATGCAGACTCGAACATGGCTTCGGGGATTCCGAACCCGTATGCCGTGAGAATTCCCGTGGATACAACGAACAATATCAAATAAAGATACAGAAAAAGCGACGCCTGGCGGATCCGGTCATCCTTGATGTAGTCCCTGTTCTCTGCCTGCCAGATAAAATTCTCGACCACGGCCGTTCGCGGCAGGAAGAATCGTTTCACTTCCCAGATCAGCGCTTTGAAGAGAAGATAGGCCCTGTATTGCTTGAGGCCGCCCGCCGTGGAACAGGACCCGCCACCCACGATCATCAGCACGATCAGAACAAACCATGCCATGGGCGGCCATGCGTTGTAGAACACCGTGGAAAACCCCGTGGTGGTGAGCGCGGACACGGTCTCGAACAGGGCGACGCGCACAGCCTTTCCGAACATGGGGTAAATGCTGCGGAAAGTTGAATAAAAAACCAGAAAAGCGCCAACCGGAATCAGCAGAGCCATGACCCGTATCTCACCGTTCCTGGCCACGGATTTGAATTTGCC
This sequence comes from bacterium, assembly GCA_020061125.1. GTDB lineage: Bacteria > UBP15 > UBA6099 > UBA6099 > DSWB01 > DSWB01. The sequence continues at coordinate 1,362 of JAGUYV010000369.1, forward strand.
CTTGAGCATGAGGTATGCGGTGAGAAAATTCATGTTCCCGAGAATCATGAGAGGAATAGAAACCGCCTCCACTGCGGGCGAATCCCAGTAGCCGATATTTTCCGGCATGGTGGAGAATCCGCCCGTGGACACCGCAGCGAAGGAATGGTTGACCGCGTCGAAAGCGCCCATGCCCGCAAGCATGTACGCAGCGGTCCCGCACACGGCATAACCCATGTAAATGGTCATGACCAGCTTGGCGGATTTCCTCACATGAGGCGCCAGTTGATCGGTGCGGCCTTCGGCGAAGGCTAAGCCCGTGCCCGCAGGCCCGGCAATGGATGAGATCATGATGATGGCCAGCCCCGCGCCGCCCGCCAGTTGAATGATGCTGCGCCACAACAGAATTGCCGCGGGCGCACGGGTCACATCCACAACGCTCAAGCCCGTTGTGGTCCAGCCGCTTACGGATTCGAACACCGCCTGGGTGAAATTCAAATGGATCGCCGTCATGAATGGAATGGCCGAAAAGACAATCAGTGCCGCCCACCCGAACAGGACGATCACCCCCCCTTCAAGCAGGGAGATTGATTGCGAACACAGGGAGCGGCCGCCAAGCCAGAAAATCAGTCCCAGAGCGCACAGCGCGGCCGACGGGATGGCGAAATGCCGCCACAGCGCCCACTGCCCGGCGTCGAAAAAACACAGCAGCAGGGGAGTAAGCAGCAGCGGGCTTGCCAGCGCCATCAAGGCGCCGGTGTAGCACAGCATGGTGGCGTACTGTTTTTTCATATTATCCGGGACCCGGCCGTCACCGCCCGCCGGTCAGCAGCTTGATGACTCTGCCCATGTTTTCCGGCAGAGTGATGACCACAAGCCGGTCTCCTGCCGCAAGGACCGTTCCGCCTCGCGGAATTATCGGACTGCCGTTTCTGGTGACGATAGCGATCAGCGAATTTTCCGGCAGTGCAATATCGGACAGCGCACGGCCGGCTACGGGGGAAATGTCCCGGAGCACGACTTCCGTGAGGTTCACTTTGCCCTCTTCCAGGGGAACAAGGTTAATGATGTCCTCGAATCCGGTTCTCTGCTCAATGAGGCTGGTGATGATTCTGGTCGTGGAGAACGCCGCGCTGACCCCGAGCTTGCGGAAGACCTCTTCATTGTCGGGATCATTGACCATGGCCAGAGTGCGCTGAACATTAAACCGGATCCTGGCCTGCTGGCAGATGGCGAGGTTGTCCTGGTCATGGCCCGTGACGGCGAGAATCGCGTCGCAGCGTTCCGCGCCGCATTCTTCGAGAATTTGCAGGTCCGTACCGTCGCCGTGAACGATGACCGCTTTGAGACGCCGCGCCAGCCAGGCGCACTCCGCGGAATCCCGGTTCACGATGGTCAGGCTGTACCCTTTTGAGATAAACGCTCGGCAGAGGAAATAGACGACCTTGCCGCCGCCTACGATAAGCACATTCATGCGTTATGCGCCCCCTTTGGCGGCGTGGATTCGAGCGAAGCCATGAACGCGCGGCCAGCCAGCGTTGCTGGACAGATTGTCTCGATTCCCAGCGCCCGGTAAATGTCTTCTTTTCGGGGATCCTCGATGCGGGCCACGACCCGCGGAACTTTGAACACGGTGGCGGCGATCTGCGCCGCCATGAGGTTCACATTGTCGTTGTCCGTGACGGCCACGACCAGATCCGCACTCACTGTTTTGGCCTGCTGAAGCACGGCGAACTCCGTGGCGTCGCCCTCGATTTTGTATCCGCTGAACCTCGAGTCCAGGGCGTCAAAAGCGGACTGTCTGCTGTCCACTGCCACAACGCTGTGGCCCGCGGCGCTCATCCCGGACGCGAGATTCGCCCCCAGCCGCCCGCAGCCGATCACGATCACGAACAACATTTTGTCACCGGCCATGTTTTCACCGTCACTTTCCGGATGCGCCGTCGTCAAGCACAATCTCGCCCTCGCGCTTCAAACGGACCGTACGCTCCAGATTCTTGTGAGCGGGCCGGTACGCCGGATCCACAGCCAGGGCCGCTCGGTAGTATTTCTGCGCCTGGAGCGAATCGCCAAGGATTTCCGCCGCCGCGCCCAGCAGGTTGTAAGCGCCGGGCCGGGCCGTATCCAGAGCCACGGCGCGCTCAAACAGCGGGATCGCCGCGGCGCAGCGGCCTTCGGATATGTAGCGTTTGCCAAGCTCCATCAGGGATGCGTAATCCTGCGCTTTTGCTTCGTCGAGCTTGTCCCTGTCCAGCACGCTGCGGACCAGATCCCGGACTTCCTGCGGTGAGAACGGCTTTTGCAGAAAGTCAACAGCGCCCAGTTTCATGGCCTCGACTGCGGAATCCACGGACCCGTAGGCCGTGATGATGATCACCTTGATCTCGGGCCGTGTGAGCCGCAACCGGCGCAGGACTTCCATGCCGTCCATGCCGGGCATCTTCAAATCCAGAAGCACGATGCTGAATTCCGCATCCTGGATCTTCTGCAACGCTTCTTCGCCGTTCATGGCCGTTTCTGTTTCGAGTTCCAATGCCTCGAAGGCCTGGCCGAGCGTCATTCGGATGTTTTTTTCATCATCCACAATCAAAGCAAGGTTCCGTTTCATGGCGCATCCTCCATTCGTTGTTGATCCGCAACAGGCAGGGAAAAGGTGAAGGCGCTGCCCCTGCCGGGAACGGACTCGACCCAGATCGTTCCTCCGTGCGCGCGCACGATTTCCCGGCAGATGGCCAGGCCAAGCCCGGTTCCCGCGGGCTGCCCGCCGCTCTCAACGCGCACGAATTTATCAAAGATTCTCGACTGGTATTCGTGAGGGATACCCGCGCCGTTGTCCCGCACGCAAATGTGAACCTGCTCCCCGGCGCGGGCCGCGCTCACCGCGATGCGGCCGCCCGGCGAGGTGTACCGCAACGCGTTGGAAACAAGATTCGTGATCACCCAGGTGATTTTGTTTGCGTCCGCATTCACGCAGGGCATATCGCCCGGAGAATCCGATCCCAGCTCGATGGATTTCTCTTGCGCCTGCCGCTCCATGACATGCAGGGTTTTGCGGATCAGCTCGGCCGCGGAAACGCGCTCCAGGCTCATGCTGACCTTGCCGGACTCGATGCGGGACAAGTCGAGCAGGTCGCTGATGATGGCCTTGAGGCGCGCAAGCTCTTCGTGCGCGGCCAGGAGCAGTTCTCTTTCCCTCGCGTCAAGCTTTTCCAGCGCTTTCTCCATAAGCAGGCCCACGCTCATTTCTATGGTGGTGAGCGGCGTGCGCAGCTCATGGGATGCGGTGGATATGAAATCGCTTTTCAGGCGGTCCAATTCCTTGAGCCTGGTAATGTCTCGCAGCAGGAGAACAACGCCCTGAAGCCCTCCTTCCCCGTCCGTGATCGTCGTGACGGAATACAGGTAATGCGCTTCGCGGCCGTCCCTTTTCACAGTGAGCAGATTCCCGTGCTCCGCGGACGCGGGTGCGGCTTCGGATTCCACGGCTGCTTTGAGACGGATGAACAAGTCCTCGCTCTTCACGCTTTCCAGGAAATGCCGTCCCTCGGCGCGCGCGGCGTCCACATCCAGAATGGCCGCGGCCACGGGATTGATGGTCGTGATCTTCAGATCCGAGTCCACGACCACCACCCCATCGTCTATCTCCCGCACAATGGCTTCGCTCTTGCTCTTTTCCTCAAGTATTTTCCGGAAATTCAGCTCGTGAAATCCACGCAGCCTTTTGACCATCTCGTTGAACTCGCCCGCCACAACGCCGAGTTCATCGGAAGAGCGCGCCTGCACTTCCACATCGTAATTCCCTTCCGACACCGTTTTTGTGGCCTCGATCATCTGGTGGAGCGGCCTAACCAGCAAATTTGACAAAAAAAGACTGAAAACGACTCCGCCCCCAATAGCCGCGGCGCCAATCATCAACAGTGATGCAACCGCTCTTTGCGATAGGTTGCGCGCCCTGTCGCTGGCTCCGTACATCGTCTGCTGATTGAGTTCCCCGAGCCGCATGCATGAACCTCGGACCGCGAAAAACCGATTAGAAACAGTCTTGTGATAGAAGGTTTTCCGGGCCTTGATGTCATTTGTGTCCATGGATTCGAGCGCGGAAACAGAGGTGAGGTATGCGGCGTAATCTTTTTCGATTCCGGCAAGGATTCGCTCTTCCCCTTTTATGGTGATGTTGTCCTTGGCGCGGCCCAGCCATTCGGAGAAGCGGATTTCGTTTTCCTTGAACTGTGCGGCGGCGCGGGAGTGTCCCAGAATCATGAGAAGCGTTGCGCTGTCCTGCCGCTCGATGGAATCAATCATGTTTTCCGCGGCGAGAATGCTCTTGTAGTTTTCCTTGAGAATCGCGTCGCTGGCGCTGCCGAGTTCGAGCAGGCTCGCGAACGCCCACGCCAGCACCGCCGCCAGCAGGCATAGAATCAGGCCGTAGCCCAGAAGGATCTTTTTCCTCAAGGTGAAGTTGATGTCGGATCACATCCCGCGCCCGCTATTTTTCGTCCCTGATTTTGAGCAGGCTGGATTCGCGGCCGATCATGACAAGGATGTCGTTCGGCAACACCTTGTAATTGGGGCCGGGCAGGAATTCGAACCGGGTGGCGGTGGGGTCCTTGACCGCGATTACGAACGCGCCGAACCGGTGGCGCAGGTTCAGATCTATGAAGGAATGGCCGATGAACGAGGCCGGGGGCGTGATGTCCATGACACGGTAGTCTTCGGCGAGAGGCACGAAGTCCAGAAGGTTCGGGTTGATGATGTGCGCGGCCACGCGACGCGCGGTTTCGCGTTCGGGGAAGATGATCTCGGACGCGCCCAGGGACTCGAGGATCTCGGCGTGATCTTCGTTCAGCGCTTTGCAGCGAATGGTTTTCACGCCGATTTTCTTGAGGTGCAGCGTGCACAGAACGCTGGCTTCGAGGCTGTCGCCCAGGCTGACAAGAGCCTCGTCGAACGCCGCCGTGACGAGCGAGGCCAGGGATTTGAAATCCTTGGCGTCGAGGATCATGGCGCGCTGCACATGCTCGCTGATGGCGTTCACGCGCTCCTCGTCACTGTCCAGGGCCAGGACATCGCAGTACCGGGCCAGGTCCCGCGCCAGTTCGCTGCCGAACTGCCCCAGGCCAATCACGCATATCTGTTTTCTCGCTTTTTTCATCCTATCATCACCACACCTTTGGGATAACGAATGTTCACATGGGTCTGCGGGATAATCCACAGCGCCAGGGTCAGAGGCCCGAGGCGGCCCACGAACATCGTAAGTATGATCCACAGCTTGCCGAAGGCGGTCAGGTCCGGGGTGATGCCCGCGGACAGCCCCACGGTGCCGAACGCGGAAATCTGCTCGAAAACGATACGGCTCATATCCGCGCCGTTCGCGGCAGGCTCCGTCGCCATGAGCAGGGCCATGCCCGCCAGGTTCCAGATAAGCGCCAGGGCCAGAAGCAGGGCCGTGCGCGAAACCAGATCTCCGGGAATTCTGTTGCTGAATAGCCTTACCTCGCGCTGGCCGCGCAGCCCGGCCCGGATCTGCGCCAGCCAGATGGCCAGCGAAGTGGTCTTCACGCCGCCCGCGCACGACCCCGGGGAACCGCCGATGAACATCAGCAGCACAAGCACGAACAGCGACGCCAGGGGCAGCGCTCCGATGTCCACGGTATTAAAGCCCGCGGTGCGCGCGGTCACGGACTGGAACAGCGCATTGAACGCCTTCTCAAACGCGCCCTTCTCACCACCCGTCAGCCCGAACACAAGCATGAACGCCGCCCCCGCTGTGATCAGGATTCCCGTCATCCACAAAACCGTGCGCGCATGCAAGGAAAACAGCATGGCCCTCGGCTCACGATTCCTCGACGCCGCCCACTGCGCGTTTCTCCATAATTCATACAGCACCGTGTGTCCCAGCCCGCCCAGCACAATGAGGCCCATGATCGCAACCATTGCAATACGCATGCTCCGGTGGCCGATCAGGTTGTCGGAATAGATGGAGAACCCCGCGTTGCAGAAAGCGGATATGGAATGAAACACCGCAGAAAACAGGGCATGACCCTGGCTGTGCACGGCTCGCATTGAAAGAAACAGCACAACCGCCCCGGCGAACTCGATGGCGAAGGTGAGCTTGAGGATGCCGCCGAACGCGGTCCTGAAATCATGGGCCGCGTCGCGCTGAAAAATCGAGTCCTGCACCGCGGCCTGGGAAGTGAGCGACATGCGCCGACCGAATATCCGAAACGCCAGGGCCGCAAAAGTCATGACGCCCAGCCCGCCAGCCTGAATCAGAATCACAATCACAACCTGGCCGAAGCGCGTGAAATCACGCCCGGTGTCCACGACCGTCAGCCCTGTGACGCACACTGCGGAGGTGGCGGTGAACAGCGCATCGAGGAAACCGACGCTGCCCTGCGCGTGCGACCACGGCAGCCACAGCAGCAGCGATCCGATGCCGATCAGCGCCGCAAAACTTCCCGCAAGAAGCGCCTGCGGGGATTGCGCCCGAATCTTGAATTTCCTTGCCGCTTCACTTCTATAGTTCATGGCATTTCATCCTGTAATGCGGGCACTGCGCATGTCCGGTGAGGCACCACGCCTGCATGTGGTGCTCCGCGAGCACCATACGATCGTTGTGCGCGCCGCACACGGACAGAACCACATTGTTGCCCCTCGTGCAATGCAGCAGCGGACAGACCGACTCGCACAGTTCGCCGACAGCGATCGCCTGCGCGGGATCCGCGTCCGTGCGCGCGGGCAGAAACGCAACGAGCAACCGCGCCTGTTTCCAATCGGCAAGGTGATGCAACGCGTCCAGCGTTGGGTGCGGGGTGATGAGGCATACGGCTTCCTGTGCGATGCCGCACTCGGCCGCTCGCTTCATGGTTCCGGTAATCTCCTGCATGGCGGCTTCGGGATCATTGGAGTAGATGCCCACCAGCGCCCCGTGGCTTGCGGCCGCATGCTGCAGGCCCGAAAACACGCCGGTGCACTTTGTCCATTTCCCTGTCTGTTCTTCCCGAATGTAAAGTAGCATGGCATTCTCCGCCGGCATTTTTCACAAATAAAATGCAAGCCGCATGCCATGCCCGGCCCGCGCGAAAAATGCGCGGACGCGCACCACCGGCATGCCATAAAAAAGGACTTATTCAGTGAATGTTTTCGTACGGAATGAAATCTTCATTTTTTCGGGATTGAGATGTACCGGGGTGCGCCGAGCGCCCTTCTCCGCGCGATTCGCATTTCATTTTGCAATGCGCTTTTCAGAATGAAATGCACTTTACAGGCCGAGTTTCTTGCGCTTTCGCCACAGGGTTGTGGTGTTCATGCCGAGCAGGCGTGCGGCTTCCTCGATGGGAATGTCCTGGGACAGCGCTTTGCGGATCATGTTTTCTTCGAGCACGGCCAGAGGCGTAATGCCCTGCTCGTCCGCATTGTTTTCGTGACCGCTGACGACCCTGTGCGGCAGGTGCTCCATGCGGATCGTGCGGCCGGGGCACACAAGCACCGCGCTTTCCAGCATGTGGGACAGCTCACGCACATTGCCCGGCCAGGAGTGCGAAATAAGAAACTGCTTGACATCCTGATCCATGTCTTCGGCCGTGCGCTTGTGCGCGCTGTTGTATTCCGCGAGGAAGCGTTCGGCCAGGAGCATGATATCTTCTTTTCTCTTGCGCAGCGGCGGGATGTGCAGTTCCACCACATTGAGGCGGTAGAACAGGTCCTGCCGGAACTCCCTGGCCTCGACCATGGCGGCGAGGTCCCTGTTGGTGGCGGCGATGATGCGCGCGTCCACGGAGCGCGGTGTGGGATCGCCAAGGCGCTCGAAGGTTTTCTCCTCGATAAGCCGCAGCATTTTCTGCTGCACGGCCAGCGGCGCCTCTCCGATTTCATCCAGGAACAGGGTGCCGCCGTTCGCGGTCTCCACTTTTCCGGGCTTGTCCGCCACCGCCCCCGTGAACGCGCCTTTTTTGTGTCCGAACAACTCGGATTCGAGCAGGGATTCCTGGAACGAAGCGCAGTCCACCACCGCGAACGGGCCTGCCGCGCGGGCGCTCCACCGGTGCATGAGCCGCGCCAGCAGGCCCTTGCCCGTGCCGCTTTCTCCCGTGATCAGAATGCTTGTGCCGGACTCGGCGACCGTGCGCGCCACTTCGAGCAGATGCCGCACGGCCGGGTTGCCGGAGATAAATTCCGTGGCGTACGGCAACTCGCCCAGGCGGCGGCGCAGGCCCGACACCTCGGTGCGGTATCCGCGCACGCTCTCGACCTGCGCAATGCGGTGCCGCACCTGGTCCGGGGAAAACGGCTTGGTGATGTAGTCGTAAGCGCCCTCTTTCATGGCGTCTACCGCGCTCTCGATGGACCCGTGCGCGGTGATGATGATGGCGTCCGTGTCCCGGTGCAGGTCGCGCAGCTTGCGCAGGAATTCGAGGCCGCTCATGCCCGGAAGCTGCAGATCCACGATGGCGATGTCCGCATGTTGCTGTTCGAGAAACGCCAGGGCGGATTCCGCGTCCGGCACGCTCCAGACCTCGTGCCCGTCGCGCTTCATCATGATTTCCAGGGACCGCAGAATGTGCGGATCGTCGTCCAGTATGAGAATTTTGCTCATGGCCTTTGTCTCCGGGCGGATAAATGCGCCGCCGATCCGTTATTGTCCGGCCTCGCCGGGCAGCGGAATTTCGATGATAAACTCCGTGCCTTTTCTGATTTCGCTGTCCACGCGGATTTCGCCCCTGTGCGCGTCCACGATTTCCTTTGCGATGGTGAGTCCCAGGCCCAGCGAACCTGGCTCGCGGATTTTGTCCAGCGATGTGAAGGGCAGGAACAGGCGCTTGAGATCCTCGCGCGCGATGCCAGCGCCCGTGTCCGTAATCGTGATTACGGCGCGGTCGCGCGTTTTCTCCAGCGCCAGGCTCACCGAGCCGCCGGGCCGCGTGTAGCGCAGCGCATTGCCCACGATATTCGTGACCACCCAGGGAAACTTGACTGGATCCGCGTCCGCGAACACGGGCGCAGCGGGCATGCTCTGCTTCCATTCGATGCCCTTGTCGCGCGCCTGCGCGGCCAGGGGCTTGAGCGCCGCGTCGAGCAGGCCCGCCAGATCAATGCGCAGGCGGCGCAGCATGAGCGTGGGCGCGGCGTCCCGCGCCGCCTCGATCAGTTCCGTGACCAGGCCCGAAAGCGTGGCGCAATCCGCCTTGAGCATGCGCAGCAGATCGTCGGTCTCCTCGTCCCGGCCCTTGAACGATTCGTTGATCAGGTTCACGGACATGGTCAACGAAGTGACCGGTGTTTTCAACTGGTGCGAGAACATGGACACGAACTTGCGGCGCGACTCCTCGAACTGTTTCTGTTCGGTCACATCCCAGAAGATCAGCAGATACCCTTCGGTGTCTCCTTCAGGGGACTTGAAAGGCAGGAGTCTTGGGCTGTAGGTTTTGTCTTCTCCATCTCTGCGGAGCGTCATTTCCGGGAGGCTGGCCTCGGCTTGCGCGCCCGGGTTCATGGCGGGCAGAAGCGCGGCGCGTGCGCTCTCGGGCAGGCCGTCGTGGAACAGGTTCAGCGCGCCGCCCTCGCGCCCGGCGTTGAGCAGTTCCCTGCCGGTGCGGTTCATGCCCAGGATGTTCAGGTCCGTGTCCAGCAGGGCCAGGCCTTCGGCCACCTCCTCGATCACGAACGCGAGGCGCGCCTGCAGGCGCGTGAATTTCCTGGCCTGTTCGTCCTCGTAACTGCTCAAGCGGTCGAGCAGATCGTCAAGCTCCTTGCGCAGTCGCAGAATTTCGTCCACGGGCTGGCCCGCCTCGGGTTCGCCAGTTTCCGCGGGCTTGAGCGCGCTGTGCAGATCTCCGGCCACGGACAAAATGGGACCGGAAATTCTATCTGCCGCCACCAGGGCGAAGACCACCAGCGCGGCCATGGCCACGGCCAGGCACACGCTTGCGGCGCCCACCATGAGCCGCGCCGTGGAGCGCGTGCGGCGCTCGTGCCGGAACATGGCGTCTTCGTTCAGCGCAATGAGGTCTCCGACCTGCTTGTAGAGCGGAGACAGGAGCGCGATGCGTTCGC
>JAGUYV010000510.1 GCA_020061125.1 bacterium
GCTCGCCGCCTGTTTCGTGGTGGCGCACCATTTCATGACCGCCGCCACGGTCAAGCAGTTTTCACCCACGCTCGAGCTGCTGGTGAGCGGCGAACGGTTCACGGTCAGCGGATTCCGCGGCGATGTGGAACTGCTTGTGGCGAACCGGCGCGTGTACGATGCGGCGCAGCCCGACCCGCGCCTGCGCAAGCGCCCCTGGAACGGACCCGCAGGGCGCGGCAAGATTATTTTCCTGAACGATCATCCCGTGAGCGCGGCGCGCGCTCTGTGGGCGTTTTGCTCCCAGGCCCTGGGCGCGCCCCGGCTGGACTTCGCGCATCTGTGCATAAACAATGACCGGTTCCGGCCCTACGAGCATGTGCTGAACCAGACCGCCATCGTGGCCGCCACCGGGGTCAGCCCGTGGATTGCGGCCAAGCTCTACACGCGCCACGGCAAGAACATGGCAGCGGCGTGCGGGGACCACGAAGCCGCGCTCCCGGACCCGTTCTTCCGGGTGATGGCCGCCCTGGACCCCGACTCCGAACCTCTGCGCGCGGATGACGCGGCGCGCCGCGCGGCCTCCCTCGAAGAACACGCGCGTGAACTCGAACTCAAGCTCAACCAGGCTTTGCATGAGCGCGACAAGGCCCGCGCCCAGGCGCGCGGCCTGTCCACCATGATCGAGGATCTGCGCCAGAGCATGACCATGCTCGAAAATGAAAATGAGCGCATCCCGTGGCTCCAGGATCAGCTCATCAAGCTGCAGCAGAAAACGGAGAGGCTCGTGGAGGACAACGCCACCGTGCGGGAACTGACCCACGAACTCGAAAGCGCAAGCCAGCTCAACGCCTGGCTCCAGGATCAGGTGCGCCGCATCCCGGGCCTGGAGCGCCGCCTGCTCGAACTGCGGGAACAGAACCAGGATCTGGCCGCGCACGCGGCCAGCGCCAATAACGGGCATCTCACCGCAGGGCAGGTGCGCGACATCGTCTCGGAAATCCTCGACGATCGCCTGGCTGCGCTTCCCACGGCGCAGGATCTTCTCGATGCCGTGAAACAGGCAGTCAAGAAGAAAGCGGAGACTGCGGGCAAGAAAGCCGCAAAGAAAAAATCATCCGGGAAATAACTGTAATCTGCGCGGAGTGAACCGGGGCGGAATCATCCGGCTTCGGGTTCCTGGGTTTGCCCCGGGAACACCTCGAAGCGCCATTCGGTGCCGTTGTCTTTTTTCTTGAACTTGATGCCGGATTTGCGAATGATGCGGGGCGCGGCGCGGTTGTCGAAATGCACCAGGCCGTAAAGCATGGCCACGCCTTCCTTTTCCGCGACCTCGAACAGATACTTGAGCAGTTCGGTGCCGATGCCGCGGCCCTGCCAGCGGTCGCCCACCACGATGGCCATTTCGCCTTGGGCGGGGTTGTCTTTTTCCCTGGCGTATCGGGCCACGCCCATGATGTGTTGCTGCCCGTGCCGCTCTTCCTCTGCCACGAGGGCCATCTGCAGCGCGTAGTCCACATGCGTGAAGCGCTTCACCCGCTCGGGCGGCATGCGCACATATGAGAAGAACCGGTGGTAGATGGTTTCCATGGAAAAGGTGTCGAACAGCATGACCATGCGGTGGTTGTCGCCGGGGTGAATGGGGCGGAACCGCACCTGGTGGCCTTTGATTTCAAGATCGCGCGTATGGTGAGAAGGGTAGTTTTCGGGAAGCGCTGGCTCCTCGTCCAACCCGGTTTGAGGGATGGGGGGAACGGCGTCTGTATTCATGCGAAGTGTCCTGTCCCGCCCTGGGCCGGAGCCTGAAACGGCGAAGGCAGTATGTGCTGTTCATAGTATATGAAAAACCGAACGGGCAGGGGGATATTTTTCAGAGAGAAGGGCCTGCGCCCGGGGCGGTTCTATTTGCCGGTGATCCATACGGGGCCGCTGACCGCGAACCGGCCGCCGGCCGTCGTCACGCGGAGCGCGTACCACACGGTCTGGCCTTTGGGCGGCGGGTTTACGGACACGGTTTGTTTGAACGATGGCGAGCCGGGGGACCACTCCTGCACGGGGTTGCCGCCGTTCGATATGAGTTGCGCGCGCTCAATGGCCGCGCCGCCGGCGTGCGTCACGGCCAGGGTCAATTGCACGGGCTTCGCGGATTCCATGGCCGATCCCATGGGCTGGCCGCCGGCGTCGAACCAGAGCCTGATGGCGCGGTCCGTGGCCGCATAGAACCGGCGTGACTCGAACGCCTCCATGAGCGCGTCCGGGGTGAGTTCGCGGGCGTACACGCCGGTGATTTGCGGTCTCAAGCCCCAGTCCGGGGTGTGGTTGTCCTGGTGTCCCATGGGCGCGACGCGCCAGCCGTTGTCCAGGGCCAGGTAATAAACCGGGATGTCGGTCTCGACATTTGTTGCGATGAAAACCGTCTGGGAGGCGACCTGGGGGATGAATTTCATGTTTGTGAAGATGGAGCATTCCGGGCCGTTGGTCGAGGGGTGGTTGAAGCCGATGAGCGCATCCGGGGTTTTGTAGGCCCATTTGAGGAATTTGCTGTAGGAAAACACCTGCGCGTAGTGCGGCATCTCCTCGGTGCGCAGTATATTCATGTGTCCCTGCGCCACATCGCTGCCCCATTCGTAGCCCGCCAGGGCCACGAATTTCCCCGGCTCGGTTTTCTGTTGCGCGATCTCTTTGAGCGCGTCCCACTCCTTGCGTCCGGCATACGGGGACGCCGGGTCCTCGACCGGGCCGAACTGTTCGAGGTGGTCGCTCACGGTCCAGAAATCAAGCCCCGCGGTGAAGCGCGCGTGGTCGAAGGCCTGTTCCGGAGTTCCCTGCCCGTCGGAATACGCGGTGTGCGAATGCACATCTCCGAAATAGAGTTCGTAGGCCTGCGCGGGCGCGGCGGCGGCGAGCAAAAACACAAGGAATGCGAGCAATCGGGTTTTCATGGTCTGCAATCTGTAATCCTTTCATGTTCGGTCTAAAACACAAGTGGCGTGAAACCGTCCTTGATGAAATCGGAAATGAGCTGGCCCACATATTCCACATGAATGCCCAGGCTGGCCACGGCGTTGGAAGTGTCGTCGCGGTCCGAGAGGAATTTGCATGCCGTGGGCGCGAGGTCCTTGTCCGCGGCGCGCGCGGCCTCCACGATGCGGCCCGCCATGTCCCGCACGGCGTCATGCGTGGCCAGCAGGTTCTGCGCGGGGCCGAAAAACACGACCTTGACCTTGTCCATCCACCCGTAATTCATGGCGTTGTAAGCGTACATCATGCCCGTGAGGACCTTGTCCGCATCGCCGCTGCTGATAATCACCAGAATGTTTGCGCTCACGCATGCGCCTCCCGCATAACATGATGTGCCCGGAACGGCCGTGCTTACGGATCATTATACATCGCGCACGGCCGGACCGCGGTCAGCGCGCGCCCTGAACCCAGCCCCGGTCCAATCCGTGGCGTTCGGCGCTGTCCAGCGCGGCTTCGTATTCTTCTTCTGTGATGCGGCGGTTGATTTCCGGGAATTTGGCGGCCCGGTGCGCGGGGAAGTATTGCTCCATGATGCTCATGTACACATCCGTTCCAAGCTCCCGGGCGATGAACCGGAACACCTCGTCCGTGCCCGAGATGTCTCCGGGCAGCACCAGGTGGCGGATGATGAGGCCGCGCACGGCCACGCCGTCCGGGTCCATGCGCAGCGCGCCGGTTTGCCGGAACATTTCGCGCAGGGCCGCGCGGTTGTGCCTGGTGTATTCTGGCGCGCCGGAATATTTGAGCGCGAGCGCGTCGTTCGAGTATTTGCTGTCCGGCAAATAGATGTCCACCACGCCGTCGAGAAGGCGCAGGGCGTCGAGGCTGTCGTAGCCGCTGGAGTTCCAGACCAGGGGCAGGCGCAGGCCCGCGCGCGTGGCCAGGAGCACGGCTTCGAGGATCTGGGGCATGAAGTGCGTGGGGGTCACGAAGTTGATGTTGTGGCAGCCGCGGCTCTGAAGGCGGAGCATCATGTCCGCGAGGCGTTCGCAGGAAACCTCGGCGCCGTTGCCGAGCTGGGAGATGGGGTAGTTCTGGCAGAACGCGCAGGCCATGCTGCAATGTGTGAGGAAGATGGTGCCGGATCCGCGCGTGCCGCTGATGGGCGGCTCTTCGCCGTGGTGGTCGTTGAAACTGGACACGGCCGGGAGCGCGCCCGCGCCGCACGCGCCGCGCTCGCCCGCGAGC